>JAWVZC010000306.1:0-5335 GCA_033722415.1 Balneolaceae bacterium
GGTGCTTCAACATCTCGCTGTTCCCATCCGGCCTATGGAAAGCAGGGCGTTCCGGGTGGTGGAGACCCGGCAGCGGAGCAAAAAGAAATGGTGTCTGAGGGAGGCCCCGCCGACCGAGTTCCATTTCTTTTCCGCTGCCGGGGCGGAACCGAACGACCTGCTTTCCTCAGCCGGCGACTTTTTAGGTACCTTTTTGGTCGTTCAAAAAGGTACGTCTCCTTTCCGGGGGAAATGGTAAGTACCTGTTTGGGGCTTGTTTGTTGTCGTACCTGTCTGCTCCAGGGGCGTGTTCATTTTTTCAACGATGAAAAAACGAACCAAAAAAATCGCCGCCTGTAGAATTTTTTGTGGCGCTTCCTCCGCCTGCGCTAAAACCATTTAACTCGATCCGCTGGAAAACGCGGATCTCATACAGAAATGGTTTCTTCACGCTCCGGCTCCGGGCGCTCTGATCCACAAAACATTCGTTAGGGCGGGGGGAATTAACAATATCGAATATCGAACAAGGAATGATGAAGGGGGATAATGGAGGAGGGATGAGGGATTGCGGAGGGAGGTGCAGGTTGCAGGTTGCTTTTTTGGGTATTTGGTATTTGGGATTTGAAATTTGGTTTATGGTAAATGGGAACTTGACAAACTGATAATTCCCCGTCTCCCTTACGGCATGCATGGTAACAGCTTGTAAGGAACAAGTGCCTCCCGCTTCAATTTTTATCCCTGTTCCCCGCCCTCTTTGTGGTAGGCTTCGTAATCCTCATACAGATTGCGGTAGTAGTAGGAGCCGTAGTAGTACTGCGAGCCGTAGTAGTAATCGTTGCTCTTTTCGTAGTCGAATGAGGAGAGCACCGACCCGATGATATGGGCGTTGATCTGGTTCAAATTGTCGACCGTATGTTTGACCTCCGCCTCATTCGTATCGGCAAACTTGGTGACCAGCAGCACACCGTCCACCTCCTTGATAAGGGCCGAGGGATCGGTAATAATACCGAATGGAGCCGAATCAACCAGCACGTAGTCGTACATCTCTTCCAGCTTGCGGAGGACGTTTACCAGTTTGCGGCTCTGCGTCACGGCCGACGGATTCGGCGGGCGCTTGCCGGAGGTCAGAATCGACAGGTTGGGCACGACCGAGTCATGGACTGCCTCTTCAATCGGCAGATCATCAAACAGAATCTCGATGATACCGGGTGACTGATTTAGCCCAAACATGTTGTGCACGTTGGGACGACGCAGGTCGGTATCGAGTATGGCCACGCTGAACCCGGCTTCGGCCAGCACCACGCCCAGGTTCGAGGTGATCGTTGTCTTTCCCTCGCCCTTGGTGGAACTGGTGACCAGTATGGAACGCATCCTGCGATCCGGATTCGAATAAATGATATTGCTCTCCAGCCGCCGGAACGCCTCCGAGGTCGGGGAAACGGTATCCAGCACCGTCACCAGGCCGGTATTAACCTCGCGCTCGCCAACGCGAACGGTTCGCTTGCCATCATACTGTTCCTTGATGTGTCGGTCCATCCGGGGAATTACCGCCAGCAGCGGCGGACCAAACTGGCGCAGTTTCTCGAGGCTGTCGATATTTGGGTTGAAGGCCTCGCGGACGAAGATATAGCCGACACTCAGGATTCCGCCCAGGATAAAGCCCACCAACACGTACAGTTTCTTGTTCGGTTTGACGGGCTCTTCCGGTACATAGCCGCTGTCCACCGGTTTTCCGAGCCCGAACTGGGTCTGCTCCCAGAGCGACATTTCGGCATACTGCTTTGAGACGGTAAGGTAGAGCTCCTCGTTGATGGTCACATCCCGCTTCAGCCGGGCCAGCTCGATCATGTTGTCGGGCAGGTTCTCAAAAAACTGCTGCTGCTCACCGAGCTGCTCGTCGATCACATCCACCTGGGCCTGGTACTGCTGCTGCTCCACCTGCAGCTCGATCAATTTTTGATTCAGTTCCGTGATCGTCTGCGCCACGTTGCCTCCCCCGTTGCCCAGGAAACCGAGGTACTGGTCGCTCTGATCGATCAGGTTTTGGGTCAGATCCCTGATCTGCTTCCGGTATAGGTCGATCTTCTGATTGATCTGCTGGAGTTCCTTCGGAGGCTGCGGCTGCTCCTCGATGCCCGGATTGTTGGCCAGCAGCTGCATCTTCTCGATCTGCAGCTCCGCCAGCTGGTACTGCAGGCGCACCATATTGGGTCCCACGGCATCCGCATACTGGTCGGCCAGTCCCGGCTTGATATTGTTGAGACGCTGCCGGTACTGCTCAATGGCGGAATTGGCGGCCACCAGCTTTACGCGCGCCTCCTGTCGGCGCGACTCGAGGTCGGCCATTCGTTTGATAAGTTCTTCGGTCTGGGCGTCTACCTGTACCAGTTTCTTTCGGTTCATAAACTCCTGGAGACGGGCTTCCACGGCGTTCAGCTCATTTTCAATTCGTGCCCGCTCCTTCTCCAGGAATTTCACAGCAGAGCTGGCCGTCATCCGGTTTTGGCGGGTTGAGATCTGGGAGTAGACATCGATGGCCAGGTTGGTGACGTATGCCGCTTCGTAGGGTGACGGGCTCTCAAAGGTCACCTGAACCAGGTCCGCCTCACGGTCAACCTGTGAAAACTGGATGTTATTCTGAATGCGCATGGCCACCGTATCCTGTACGGTCATGGAGGAATCCTCCGGGTAGCTGGAGAAGAGCACCGGGAACTGCCGTCCGTTCCGCATCAGTCGCTCCTCCATCAGGCTGTCGGCCATCTCCATGGCCAGGCTGCGGGAGCGCAGGATCTGCAGTTCGTTGGCAATCGTGCTTCCGGTCCCGATACCGTAGGTGGAGGAGAGCAGGCTCCCGATATCACTGCCTGCGTAGGAGTAGCGGTTCTGGGACTGGCTGATCAGGAGCGAGGCCTGGCTCTGGTAGATCGGGGTGACCTGGTAGGCGATAACCCCAGCGAGGATGCTGAACAGCAGGGTGCACCCGATGATAAGCCACTTGTTCCCCCAGAGAATGTAAAACAATCGCTTGAGATCGATCTCATCCTCTTCCGGCCGGTTCGGGAGTTCGTTCCCACGGTACTCCCCCTTGTACGAGCCATTCGTGGGGTACCCGTTGTCATTGCGAGGATAATGGTCGTTGGCCATAGAAACTTAACTATCCTTTGATCAAATTGTGCGAAGATGAAAAATTACCCATAAAATTACGTTTTTAAACACGCTTTTCCCAATTAATATCTTTATAAAGGCACGTGAGGGATTTGGATATTGAATGTCGAATGTAGAACAAGGAATGATGAAGGGGGATTATGGATAAGGGATTAGGGATGAGGGATGAGGGATGAGGGATTGCGGAGGGAGGTCGCAGGTTACAGTTTATATTTTGGGGACTTGTTATTTGGGATTTGGAAAGTTGGTGTTTGGGAAATTGTAAAATTATCCCACAGGAATTTCAGTTTGCCTAATTCCGGGTGATCTGGAAAATGGTGTTGCTGACGATAGCGGCCATCGACACGATCGCAGAAAAAATACTGATCCGCTCCTGGGGACTCAGCTGCCGCTGACGGGCCTTCTGGGGTACATAGATGGTGGCCCCGGGACGCACTTTCGGGTAGTTGTTTATAAACAGAAATTTCCGGGCCCGGTCGACTTCGCCGTTGGCATAGACGATATAGGCATCTTTCGGCTTGCCCTGCTCGGAAGCGCCGCCGGCAGCACGGATATACTCCCGAAACGAGATCCCCTTCTGGTACCGAACGCTGATGGGATATAGCACCTCCCCGGCCACCTGCACGGTCTGCAGTTCCTTGGGAATCTCCAGCACATCTCCGGCCCGCAGAATCAGGTCGGCATCGGACCCGGGGCTGATCAGGATCTCGGTTAGCTGAATTCCCACCCGGGTCGTATTACGCTGCAGATCACGCTCGTTGCGCAGGCTGTCAGAGATATTTAAAAACGTAGTGTCAACTTTCTGCTCCACCTGTCGCGTCAGGTTGGCACCCTGCGGGTAGGCGTACTGGGTAAGTCCCCCCGCCCGCTGAATAAGGTCGGATATGCGCATATATTTCTGGTCCAGCGTGTACTGGCCAGGGAACAGCACTTCTCCCTCGATAGTCACCTCCTGCTGCTCCACGTAGGATGGCGAGGTTCGGACGAATACCTTGTCGAACGGTTTGATCGTAAAATCGGAAGCCTGTTCATCAAGCTGCAGGGTTTCATCGACGCGAAACCGGAAGATATCGGCAATCTCACGCGGAGCGAACGTTGAGTCTCCCCCGTCGATGCGGCGCGACACCTCGATCCGATATGGTGCCGCCGACTCCCTGAAGCCGTCGGCCTGCAGGATCACATCCTCCAGCGTCATATTTTCCACGTAGGGAAATGTTCCGGGCTGCTGTACCGCCCCCACCACGCTGATGGTGTAGTCTTCCCGAAGATCAAAGATGGATGAGATCTGAACAATATCGTTACGCTGCAGGGCGACGTCGTGCTGCGAGGGTTTGTTCAGGATATCGCGAACGCTGAACGGTATCGCCTCGATCGTGAGGTCCGGCTGTTCCCGGTAGATGAGTCCGCGGTTCATAAAAGCGTCCTCCCTGATGCCTTCGGCCCGCTGTATCAGCGAGTAGACCGTGGTGGTATCCTCCAGCTCAAATGGCCCCGGGCGGTAGACCGCCCCCTGGATCTCCACCCTGTTTTCAAACCGTTCCAGGATTTTGTCGACTGTAACTATTGCCCCGTCGGCCAGTACAAAGTTGCGCTGGTCGGGGTAGGCGACATCGTCGATCCGCTTCTGTGATTCGGTATTGCTGACCACTCTTATTCGCCTGGTATAGGCATCTTCGGCAAATCCACCGGCAAAGGTAAGCAGGTCCTGGACTGTTTCGTCCTCCTTCAGTTCAAACAGGCCGGTGCGCTTTGTTTTCCCCTTCAGCTCCACCCGCGAGAGATAGGGATCGATCTTGATGATATCCTGGTCTCGCAGTCGGATGTTGTCAGATTGATCGCCGTAGACGAGGAAGTCGTAAATGTCGAGCGTGGCCGCTACGCTGTCTCCCCGGATTACATCGATCTGGCGGAATGTCCCGGTCGTATCGGGTCCGCCTGCCGCATAGAGCGCATTAAAGACGGTAGCGAGCGAGGGCAGCGTGTAAGTGCCGGGAAACCGCGCCTCGCCGAGCACCGTTACCTTGATACTGCGGATATTGCCGAGCGAGATGCGGGCCTGGGTGTCGGTCGGCTCCCCGTCGGGCGCTTTCAGACCGGAGTAGATTGTGGACAGGGCACTTTTCAGTCGGTTGCGGGCCTGGTTCATTGTCAGCCCGTTCAGGTAGATCGGTCCCAGATTGGCAATGGTGAC
>JAWVZC010000307.1:0-5305 GCA_033722415.1 Balneolaceae bacterium
ACGGCGGTATTCTCGAGGGCCACGTCATCGACTTCATCCATTTCACCCTCCGCATTGACGGGTATCCCGTGTTCCCTTACATCTTTAATGTGGCCGATATCTCCATTAGTGTGGCCATTATCTCGCTGCTCATATTTCACCAGCGCATCCTGCCCGTCGAGGATGAGAACGAACCCGGAAAGAATGAGTCCATGACAGCAACCAGAGCGGCATCCGGCCAGGTTTTTTCGAATACCGGGGCCACCTCTGCCGCCACGGATACGAATCCTGTCGATGGGGCGGGCGGCAATATCGATAGCCGTCAGTCCGGGTCCCGGGAGGACACAGTAAAAGGAGAGCACCCCGGGGAATCAGCCACCGATGCCGATGCCGATACCGATGTTGACTCCGGAAACGGGACCGGGACCGGAACCGGAACCGAAAGTGATTCAGAAAAAGATCAGCGAGCATAAACTGCCTGCCTTCCATCGAATTTCAATGGTAGTTTTTATCATCTCATCAGAGCGAGGGGTTATCTCATTTGCGGACAGACTAATTTCCTGGTGAGAAATCCGGGCTGGCCCACATTTTCCACCCGAATCAATGCTGGATTAGTGTACTACCCCGGTTTACCCATAGGTAGATAGATTTTGTACTGAAATACTTCTCACCGCGTGTATCAAGCTGCGAAAGTGGTCTGTCTGCTTCGTTGTCCCGGCAATTGCTTGCCAACGTGCCTGCGTAACGTGAATTCGATTTAAGGAGGAATCCAGGATTGCTTATTCTTGCTGTGAGTACGGCGAATGAAAATTCTCGATTACGACCCGACGAAGACACACGGCGGGATGCCGTGGGCCATTACCAATGAGGCTGTAATCTGCAAAATACCAGAGTGATCGATCTGTGGTCCTTATGCCGAACGCACGCTAAACCAACAATCAACAATAACGGTCAAGCTATTCCAGGGAAGCACAAGTTATTACGGATCACTGCCTCCATATCACGGATGAGATCTCTCCACTCTATCCCGAAACCCGCGGGATTCCGGTCGAGATGACGCCAACGGGTTGGTTAAAGGGCAAACCATTCCCCAACGGTGTCATTTCGAGGGCAGGAACACGTTGTTTGTATTCCGAAGTTGAGAACTTTTATCCACTTTTCGTTGCTTATATTCAACGCGTTTAGCGGTGAGATTAGATGGCAACGAACCAGGGAATGTCCTCTGCGTCATCCCGGACCCCGATCCGGGATCTCGCGGTGGCAGTGAGTGTTGATTTGTTGCGAGCTGAGCTCAACGGCAGCGGCCTTGCGAAATCCTGAAACAAGTACAGGATGACAAACAGGCTACTTTTTTAACCGCTAAACGCGTTACAAGGAGGCCGCGGGTACCCGGCGAAGTGCCGGAATTTTTTCAGTGGAGTCTGCTACCCACTATCCCGGTACCGGTAGGCAGGATCATTCTTCATAATAATTTGGCAGGGTAAGGGCTCAGTCGTCCGAAACGATACTTTTAAGGAACTCGGGACTGTGTGGATCCACGTCATCATCCAGGTTCAGCTCGTGTCCCAGTTTGTCGCGCTTCGTCTTCAGGTAGCGTTCATTTTCGGGATAGGCGCCCACCTCGATGGGGACCCGCTCCACCATCTCAAGCCCGAAACTTTTCAGACCGACACGTTTTACGGGGTTATTGGTCATAAGCCGGAGTTTGGAGACGTTCAGTGAACGCAGAATTTGCGCACCAACCCCGTAATCGCGGTGATCCGGTTCAAAGCCGAGCGCCTCGTTGGCTTCCACCGTATCCATTCCTTTTTCCTGCAGCTTGTAGGCTTTGAGCTTGTTGACCAGCCCGATGCCGCGGCCTTCCTGGTTCATGTAGAGGACGATCCCTTTGCCCTCTTTCTCCACCTTGAGTAGGGCCTGGTGCAGCTGTTCACCGCAGTCGCACCGCTTGGATCCGAAAATATCGCCCGTCATGCAGGAGGAGTGTACGCGTACCAGCACGGGGTCGTCCTCGTCCCAGGTGCCCTTGACCAGTGCCAGGTGATGGTCGCCGGTAAGGCGTTCCTGGAACGCGTGCAGGGTGAAATCGCCGTAGATTGTGGGCAGGTTAACCTCCACCACTTTGCGGACCAGCGACTCGTTCTCCATCCGGTAGGCGATAAGGTCTTTGATGGAGATGAGTTTCATGTCGAATTCGTCGGCAATCTCCACCAGGTCGGGCAGGCGGGCCATCTCACCGTTATCCTTCATAATTTCACAGATGATACCTGCCGGTTTGAGTCCCGCCAGTCGTGCCAGGTCGATAGCGGCCTCGGTATGACCGGCGCGCCGCAACACTCCGCCTTCAACCCCAATGAGGGGAAAAATATGTCCCGGCCGGCGAAACTCCTGCGGGTTGGGATGGTCCTTGATCAGTTCCCGGACGGTACTGGCCCGGTCGGAGGCCGAGATGCCGGTACTGGTGGTATCCTTGTGGTCCACAGAAACAGTAAAAGCGGCCTCATCGGGGTCTGCTCCCTCGGTGACCATGTAATCGAGATTCAATTCATACGCCTTTTGACGGGTGATGGGTACGCAGATCAGCCCGCGGCCGTGCTTGGCCATCAGGTTGACGGCTTCCGGGGTCACCTTCTCTGCCGCCATGATGAAATCGCCCTCGTTTTCGCGATCTTCGTCGTCGGCAACGATGACCATGCGGCCCTCTTTGATATCTTCGATAGCATCTTCGATACTATCGAATGTGACGTTATCAGACGCCATAACGTTCAGTCGTTCTGGTTGGGGTTAACGTCGGTAATGGAATTTTTGGTAAATCGCACTTTTACATCGGTATCCACCTCAGCCAACACCGAATCATCCTCAACACTGGTTACCCGTGCAATAATTCCGCCGGAGGTAACGATTTTATCCCCCTTTTCAATGTTTGAGACTTTCTCTTCAATCTCTTTCTGCTTCTTTTGCTGGGGACGGATGATGAAGAAATAGAAAACGGCGAAAATGAGGCCGATGAAAATCAGGTTCATCCAGCCGGCATCTTCGGGAGAACCGGTCAGTAAAAGAAAGAATAATGATATCATAAAATTAGTTATTTAACTCAGGATTTCTAAAGCTACCAAAAATACGGTTTTTAGGCCGATGGAACAAAGCCTGCCGAACTGTGTTAAAAGGATATCTAATATGGTGCAACGTACGGCTATTACAGTAATACTACCGAGACGGCCTCCCACTTGCAATTAACGCTAATAAAGACAGGAGGCAGATTATGTATCGATTCACAAGCGCGATGCTAAGCATCATGTTGTTAACGATCACTGTATATGCACAAGAGCAGGGGCAATCAGGTGAAGCCGAGGCCAAAATAGAGAGTGCACTGAGTGCGGCACCGCTGTCTATTGCAAAAGAGGCCACAGTCAGAGACTGGCCGGCAGAGGCCGGAGGAGAAATGCCCTTATTGCGTGAAGGGAAAAATAATTTTACCTGCCTGCCCGATATGCCCGATACCCCCGGTAACGATCCCATGTGCCTGGACGAGCCGTGGTTGAAATGGGCTGATGCATGGATGAATAAAGAGCAGCCCGATATCAGCAAAATGGGATTCGGATACATGCTGCAGGGAGGCACCCCGGAGAGTAATACGGATCCGTATGCCGAAGGCCCCACCCCGGACAATGAATGGATGGAGGAGTCGGTTCCCCACCTGATGATACTCGTTCCGGATGCAAAGATGCTGGAGGGATTGCCGGTTACACCCGATGGCGGCGGTCCGTGGGTTATGTGGCGCAACACCCCATACGTACATATTATGGCACCCATGCCGAAATATGAACCCCCGATGAACCTCAGTGACCTATAACAGCCTGGTTATACGGTGAGATGAGGATTATGCAATAGCGCGGGGTCGCATTATAGAACCCGCGCTATTGTAATATTATCTGGGCTGATTATACAACCGGGCTAACCTGCATTTCTCACAAGATTTAATTTGAATTTGTGCAATGCCATGGTAAGCAAAAAGTTACTTTGATTCTAAGA
Source organism: Balneolaceae bacterium (assembly GCA_033722415.1). Lineage (GTDB taxonomy): Bacteria > Bacteroidota > Rhodothermia > Balneolales > Balneolaceae > JAMQKA01. The sequence goes on from JAWVZC010000307.1 coordinate 4,012, forward strand.
AGAAATAAATTCAACAGGGTGTAGTGGGCTGCGAAATTGGTTCGTCTGCTGCGTTGATGGTGGAAATCATCCACTCAACGTATAGGGATACGTTTCGATCCCGATTTCCACCATCGCCTTGAAGAAAAGCTAATTTCTAGGTGAGAAATGCAGGCTAACAAGTCGGGAAGCAGCATAAGAGCGCGCCCTGGGGCGTTATTGCAGATTGATACGGGCAGATGAAATATCGGTTTATCTCCCCGGTCAGTCGTGGTAAAACGAGTTGTTCCCGGAAGCGTACTCCGTCAGCAGCTCGGCCGGTGAAAACCGCGGTCCCAGCTGCTGCTGGTACGACTTCATTCGATCGACGACCACGGCGATGCCCTCCTGGTCGAGGTAGCGGAACGGTCCGCCGAGGAATGGGGGGAATCCGAGTCCCAGGATGGCGCCCAGGTCCCCATCTTTGGGATTCCCGAGGATATCATCCTGCAGGCACCAGGCCGCCTCATTGACCATCGCCAGCACCATGCGCTGCCGGATTGTTTTCGGATCCAGCTGCTTTCGGGAGGACCCCCCGAAAAATTGGTAGATCGCCTCATTCGGCTGTTTCTTCTTTTTATTGTCGCCGGAAGTTTCGTACTGATAAAATCCCCGTTCATTTTTTCGGCCCTTGTAGCCGGCCTCCAGCAGCTCCTTTGGTTTGTTGCTCGGTTCCACCCCGCGTTCGGTAAACATCTCGTTGAGTACATCGGTAATGTGGGCTGCCACATCGATGCCCACCTCGTCGAACAGGGCAGCGGGTCCCACCGGGAATCCAAACTGTTTCATAGTGGTATCGAGCTGTTCGATGGCAACCCCCTCCTCCAGCAGCATGAGTGCCTCGTTCATGTACGGGGCCAGGATGCGTGTGGTGTAGAACCCGGGGCCGTCATTGACTACAATTACATGCTTCCCCTGTGTGATGCCAACCCGGCGTGCGGTGGCGGTGACCCATTCGGCTGTCTGGCCGGTCTTGACGATTTCGATCAGGGGCATCTTGGGAACCGGGGAGAAATAGTGCATGCCCACCACCTGCTCGGGACGTTCCGAGGCTTCCGCAATCCGGCTGATCGGCAGGGAGGAGGTGTTCGAGGCAAAAATGCAGTGCTCCGGGGCTGTCGCCTCCACCTGCCGGACCATCTTCTGTTTCAGGTCCAGGTCTTCAAACACCGCCTCTATGACGATATCCACATTTCCGAACCCTTCGTATTCACCGGTGGGGGTGACGAGGCTGACGGTTCGGTCCCGCTCAAATTCGGACATGATACGTTTGTCC
>JAWVZC010000308.1:0-5260 GCA_033722415.1 Balneolaceae bacterium
ACCGGTGCTTGATGGAGTAGATGATCGTATAATTGAGCAGGACGACCGCTATCACCACCGGTATGTACATCGGGTGCTGTACCTGCATCAGCAAAAACGCGATCCAGGTAAAGTTGTAGATAACGTTCAGCGGGTGAAAAAAACCGATCAAATTCAGGTGCCAGGCCAGCCTGCTGACCGGATACCCGTAAGCCAGCAGCTTGCGGTTCATATCCATATTCAGCAGCCGCGTGCTGGTAAAGGAGAAGTGGAGCAGCCAGAAGGCATTGGCGAATACCACCAGGATAAGAACCCGGACTGAAGGGGTTAGCCATGGCAGGTCCTGGAAACCCTGCGGGGCCTGTTCATACATAATGACCAAAAAAGCGCTGCCGAGCAGATTTGAAAAGAGAATCAGCAGAAATATGATATACCCGATTACCAGCACCGACTGGAACTTGGTAAGCCGGGCCAGAAACGCCGACCAGTTAAGGTATATAAGCCGTCTGAACATAGGGTGCCGTAACTTCTTACTGGGGTTACCAGGTCAAACGGTGCCTGGTAACTCTCTTTTCTTTTTCGTGGTAACTTGTTGAGGTAACGGGCAACGGAATATCAATGGTATCAAAAAAATAACTTAAACGACAGGGTCAGAGTGGAATTCTCATGGCAACTCCTGGCCGGGAGCTTTATGGAGTCGTTTTTTGGTGATCGAAGATAGCACTTAAAAACGGAAGCCAACCATAAACATCACCGTACTGTTTGTCGATGAGCTGTTTTCCGACCCGGCAAAGGCATCGGTGAAACCCCTGCTGTAGCGTACCTCAATACTCATTGTATTAAAGGGGAAAAGCATATAGGCTCCTGCACCCAGGGTGGCTCCGAAATCGCTGGTGGCGGCGTCTTCAATAAGCTTGTCCGGCGTGGAAACCCTGGCATCCATCACCTCAATATTACTGCTATTCTGAATCAGGAAACCGGCATACGGACCGAGGTAGGCATGGGGACGAATCATACCGGATGCGGGCAGATGAAATTTTGCCAATAGCGGAACCTCCACATAGTCCAGGGCAAGATCAAACTCGGTATTGAGCTCGTCGACCGCTTCGCGCCCGCCCTTTTCCACGTAATAAAGTTCGGGCTGGACCGAGAAGAGCTGTGAAAATCGAAAGTCCAGGGAGATCCCGATGGCAAAACCGGGCGAGGCAGTCGAGGACCATTCGGTTCCTGCAAGACGACTGGTGACGATGCCGCCTTTTAGCTGTTTGTCGGGCTTGATCTCTTCAGTTTGCTGTCCAATGCCCGGTGATATTACGGTTAGGATGAGAAGAAGGGCGAGGATTCCTGTTTTTCGGTTCATCAAACGGAGATTTCATGCGGGTTTGACCGAAAACTAGAACAAGCAGCAGGAAAAAGGAAATAAAATATGCGATTTACCGCGCGATCCGGAAAGAAGGGGTGGATCCCCGGCCACTGGCGGAATCACATCGCGCAGCAATATGGGATTGTAAGACCGGACTGAAAAAAAAATGGCAGTGCCGCCACAACGGCGGCACTGCCCTGTTGGACGGTTGATCGTTCGGGGGTAAATCAACCATCACACTTGTTGAATGGAACTCACGAGGCATCAAAAACGATAGTTGTGAAGTGTATAGCTTTCATCGATAAGGTACAATTCACGGCCGTTCGCGGGAAGATAGTATCCGCTGTTGAAATCACCGACCGGGGCGGTCTCGGGGGCTCCTGCATTGATCGTGCCCAGTTTTTGCTGCTGTTCCAGGTCGATCAGGTGCATGCCCACCGTTTTGGGGATGAGGCCCGAACTGACCTGCAGCGCCAGGTGCCCGTTTTTCATGCGCCAGGTACCCGTTTCCCCGCTGAATGCAATGCTGTTTTCCATGGTGCCGCTGTTGGTGTCGAGGAACAAGACGGTCTGCTCCGTGAGTGCCACCAAATCACCGGAGACCTCTAGCAACTGTACCAGAGACCCGTTTTGATCGGGTTGCAGCGAGAACTCCTGCACAACTTCGCCGCTGGCCGGGTTCAGCCGGTAAATTTTGTTCTCATCACCATAGACGATCTCGCCGCCTCGCCGATAGAGGCGGCTAACCCCATTATCGGTAATACGCTCCCACGCCTTGCTGCCGTCATGCCTGTTCCAGGCTACAATCCGCCGCTTCGCCTGTCCGACCACATTATTCCGGGAAGTGATCCGGTTTTGATCCATACCCGTGGCCCGGGCCACGATCATATCCTCCAGGAGCATCAGGTCCCGGATGTCGGATTGATTTTCTGCCGGGTCACTGGTCCAGGCCTCTGACCCGTCTCCCAGGTTGTAAGCGGTAATTACCTTGTTGGGAATACCCACTGCCTTCAGGTCCGTATTATGAACAGCATAAAGCATGCTGTCATCGATGATCGGTTCTGCTGTGTAGGGGGTGCCGTACTGATCGAGCTCCTGGCCGACACCGGGGTAGTTTTTCCAGGTCGATACCAGGGTGTCACCGTTTTTTCGATCAATCAGTTCTCCAAATCCCTTTTGGAACGTCAACATAACCAATTCTTTCTCCTCGTAGAAGGTTAGCCCGGTGATCAGATCGGGGATCCCCCGGTATTCATTGGCCCAGTTGACCTCTCCGGATTCCGCATCGAGGTTGAGCAGGATATTTCCCTCAAAATTGGTACGATTCACCAGTTCCTGCAGCCCGGTGCCCGCTCCACCGGCAACAAACAGCTCATTTCGTGACGGGACATAGTGTACCAGGAACAGCCCGGTACCCTCGATGGCGTCGGTTTTCCAGCGTTCACTGCCCGTTTCGGCATCCAGCATAACCAGGCCTTCATTCAGCGAACGCAGGAGAATACCTCCCGCTTCGGGTACCTCCACCATCAGCCGGCTGACCGGCGGATCCTGCAGCAGTCCCTTGCTGATGGCCGAGGTGACCATGCCGGCGCGCAACCCGATATTGGTGGTTATTTCTCCGGCAACACTTTCCCCAAGCTCGGCATACCGCTCCAGGCTCCACTTGTACCCGCCGGTCTCCCAAAGTTTTTTGCCCGATTCAGTGGAACGGACTCCCAGATATTCGCGGTTGTCGTCCACATCCATGTAGAACAGGTATTGACCGCTTTCCGACAGGCGGTTGTTGCGATTCACATTCTGGATTACGGCATCGCTCTTGTCCTGGTCGTTCGTGCCAAAACTGAGGCTCAATGCATCGGTAATCCGGTTCTTTTTTTCGGGTTGCTCCGTGTAGAGCGTGTTGCCCGAATTAGCCTCCAGGAGTATGAGCTTTTCGCCCCGGGCCAGGAAAATACGGTCTCCCTGTTCATCAATTTCAGCATTGCTATAAGCTTCTCCGTTTCCCTGAAAACTCCATACATGATTTGCCGTTGTGGTCAGGTTCGCGCTCGATCCGCAACCGGCGAGTAATGTTAAAAGAACCAGATGTACTGCATATTTCATAGTATACCCCGAGTAAAAGTTATATAAATTGATCGATTTAAAAGGTGCTGTTACCAGTAATTGCGAAAAACGTGATAAAATTGGTTCAAATTGGTCAATGTTTATCTGAAATTGATGCATGGATGGCGAACAGCAATCGAATCTGCTGAAGGAGAGACGGCACCCGGTTTCGCCGGGATAGTCCGGATATCTCACAAGTTTTTGATATATTCCTGTACCTTTCTGAATGACAATAACTTATTCCATTTTTGCTGCCAAATTATCAATACAGGCTGTAAAAGGCTGCGAAATTTGCCCTTCAGCTGCGTTGCAGGACAATCGCCTGCTCAACGTACCAACGTAGTTCTGCGCGGTCAATTGACCTACGCCTTGCTGAAAAACAAATTTTTGGTGAGAAATCCGGGATAGCAGGTCAACGGTACGAAAAGAAGATCCCGCCGCGTACAATCAAGAGACTGGAGCTCTCATAAAACGTTGTATTGACATCTGGTGAACCATGAGATGCAGTTACTGGAACCGAACATGGGAAAGCAGTGGGTGACAGACGGCGAATTTAAAAAATTGGAACAGGGGTAGGATCGGTGCACAGGCGTACTGATTTGAGCATGACATGGATCGTGTCACCTTCAGTTTGCCACAGGATTATTATTCACCGCTTCTCTTTTTACCGATCTCCATCTCCAAGGTCAGGTAGGGCACCAGTGGGAGCTGGTCGACCCGCCGGTGGGTGAACACGTCGTAGAAAAAGAGGTTACGCTGGTCGTAGAGATTCACGGCCCCGACACGGGCATTCAGCATCAGGCCGGAGGTAAACCGGAACGATCGCTCAAGGGAGACATCCAGCCGGTGTACAGTCGGCAGGCGGCCCTGGTACGGTTTGTCCAGAATGACTCGACGCAGCCCCTGGTCGCGCTTCACGTCGGGCAGCCGTTCGCGAAAGTCCAGCAGATCGTCGAAGCCGATGGGACGCGTAAACGGCACGCCGGATCCCAGTTGCCAGCGAACACCCGCGGTGTATGTGCCCAGTTCCAGGCTGAAGAGCGCATTAAGCTGGTGACGGCGGTCGTGCGGTGGATGGTATTCCTGAACCGGCTGGCCGAACCACTCGCTGAAGCTTTCCTGGGCCGACTTATATTTTGTCCAGCTGTATCCGTACCCCACCATGCCGTAGAAGGGCCCCTGTTGATACTCCAGGCGGAGGTCGCCGCCGAAGACCTGGCCGTTTGCCAGGGCCAATTCGGTGGTAAATCGCGCAATGGTATTCCATACCGGAACCGGCTGGTTGCTGAGCCGTTTGTAGTAGCCCTCGAGCGACCAGGTCAGCCCGTCGGTGAGCAGCTGCTGCCAGCCCAGTGTGGTGTGGATCGCTTCCATCTGGGCATTATTGATCGGGGCGTTCATCCAGGCTACAAACACCGAGCTGGCATCCCGCATGTCGCTGATGCCGACCACCGACTGCCGGTAAAAGCCGGCCGCGCCGGAAAGCTCCTGGTTGTCGCTGCCGAACGGCTGCCATGAGAATCGCATCCTGGGTTCCAGGCTGACCGGGAACTCTCCGGGAAATGCGGTGATGGCTGCGCCCGGACTTATATTGAAGTGATCACCGACCGGCAGGCTGGTTTCGAAATGGGCCCCCAGGATAAACTGGGAAAAGTCATCACTGCTCAGACCGAGAAACTCCTCGTCCATATCATAACCGAGTCGTTTCAGCCGTCCGAAGATGCCGTAGTCGAATCGTACGTTTCCGGCGTACTGTCTCAGGTTCAGGTCTACGTTCAGCCGCCAGATATTGGAGGAAAAACCGGATGCGGTGGG
>JAWVZC010000309.1:0-5253 GCA_033722415.1 Balneolaceae bacterium
GATACTATCAGGGAGCATATTCCCAGAATTATCGACGGCATCCCTGTCGAAATAAAAAAAACCGGTAAAATCAGGGCCCAGAACGATTGATACTCATTCCATATCAATTTGAAAAACCGGTGATCTGCGGTATTCCTCGTCGATTCTGTTTTCGACCGGATATCTGCCATCGATAACCAGGCGAATATCGAACAAATACCGGAAACGTCCCGGGAGGTCCGTCTCCTCGAGTCCAAGTCGTACCGGAAACCGGATTGAAGTTGTTTCACCAGGAACAAGCATAATCGGCGGTGCAGCCAGGGCAATACAAATTGGCGACCCGATCTTTTCCCAGGATCTGTCTTTCTGCTTTTCCACGACAAAAGAGGGAATAAATTCAGATTCTCGGTTACTGCAGCCGAGTGTCAGTATTGCAACCGGTTCCCGAAACGAGTTGGCAACCCCAATTTCTATCTCTGCATCAAATGCCGGATTCACCGGATCAATACTGATCACGGGATTTTGCTGGCCGAAAAGTTCGCACCCCGTAGAGAAAAGTATCAGAACTGCCATAAGTGCGCTGGTGAACCCGCAGGATAAGTGTATGGATGAATGCATGTAATTATTAGAAGGATTTGAAATGACAATATAACGGTATCTTCCCCTCCCTCTATTCACACAAGACGATTTATGAAAAGATATTTCCAAACTCTCTTTTTACTGGTAACGGGAAACAGCAGGGTATTAGTATCGCACTTCGACCTGATGATTGGTGAACCGGGGTTTCTGCCATTGGCCCCGAGGACAGATCCGGAACTATGCTGCGTTTATGGTGCCAGTGAGGCCCATCCGCCGGCGTAGTAGGAACTGAGCAGTTCGGAAAGTCCGCCGGGGGCAACTCCGAAATAAAGGGTGAGAATGGCCAGCACGATGAGGCTGCCTTTGAACAGCCAACCCGGCTGAACCAGGGGAACATCCTTGTGCGGCTTTCTCATATACAGGTACACCATCGGTCGCAGGTAGTAGTAGACACTGGCTGCGCTGGCCAGTACCCCAACAATGGCGAGGCCGATAAAATCGGCATTGACGGCAGCCGCAAATACCTGGTATTTGCCGACAAAGCCGACAAAGGGCGGTATCCCTGCCAGTGAAAACAGGAAAATGGAAAGCATTATTCCCATGGCGGGCCGTTTGAAACCCAAGCCTGCGTAATTGTTGATATCGGTAAAATCGAGTCCCTTTTGCCGCTCATAGAAAGCCACAACTCCGAAGGCCCCGACATTCATCAGGGTGTATGCCAGCAGGTAGTAAAGTACGGCACTGTAGCCTTCCGGGGTGCCGGCGGCGAGTCCCACCATCAGGTAACCGGCGTGAGCTATACTGGAGTAGGCCAGCATGCGTTTGACGTTGTCTTGCACCAGGGCAATGATATTACCGAGGATCATGGTGATAATGGCGATGACCGAGATCAGCTCCGACCAGTTCGCTGAACTCTCAGGAAGCATGCGGGAGAGAACGAGGATAAGAGCCACAAAGGTTGCCGACTTGGATGCGGTCGCAAAATAGGCGGTGAGGGTGGTCGGCGTGCCCTGGTATACATCCGGGGTCCACATGTGAAATGGAACGGCAGATATTTTAAAGAAGAAACCTACCAGTAAAAATCCGGCTCCTGCAAGGAACAGCAGGTCACTGCTGGCCGCAGAGGCGATACCCGGTAGATTCGTTGTGCCGGTGGCACCATACAACAGGGCCATACCGTAGAGCAGAAACCCGGTGGAAAATGCCCCGAGCAGAAAATATTTGAGTGCCGCCTCGGCGCCCATTTTTTCCTCGTTGATAATGCCCGCCAGGATATAGAGGCAGATCGACATCGTTTCCAGTCCCACAAAAATCATTACCAGGTCGTTGGACCCGGCGAGCCCGAGCATGCCCGTGGTGGCAAAAAGCACCAGCGCATACACTTCCCCGAAACTGTGTTCCACCGCCTCCAGGTACTCCTTGGATATCAGCACGCAGAACAGGGTGCCCAGCAGCACGATCATATTGCCGAATGCCGCTGTGCCCCCGTATGTGATCATCCCGGAGAATGCGACCCCGCTTGGTCCGAACAGGTCGATAATGGAAACTGCCAGAGCGGCAATGAGTGAGAAAACCGAGAGACCGAATATCGCTTCGTGATCGTCTTTGTAGGCGTCAACGAGGATGGCGACCAAACCCGCCACTCCTACGATTACGCCCGGTAGAAATACGCTCAGATCGTGTAGATAATCCATGTGCTATTACGCGTTGTACAGTGACTCTATGGTTTTTGCAAGTTTCAGGTCTTTTTCGGTGACTTTGCCACCGGCATCGTGGGTACTCAGAGCGATGCTGACACTGTTGTATACATTAAAAAGTTCCGGGTGATGTACCTGCTCCTCCGCCTCAAATGCGATACGGTTGATGAAGGCGATGGCATCCCGGAAGTTATCAAAGGAGTAATCCCGCTTCAGTTTGTCATCATCGTGTTTCCAGTCTTCAAGTTCAGTGAGTGCCTGTGCGATTTTTTCATCAGAAAGTGGTTCAGCCATAATAACTAGGTATTTTAATTACTGCTCCCGTTCCGAACGGGAAGCGATTCCGATTCACTTTCCAGTTTCGTTGGTACCGGCCGCGTTCTGCTGAAACCTGCTGTTCAAATCTTCGGAAGCCAGTTCCGGGGTAACATCGTAGAGCGTGTTTGCCCATTCCGGAAGTTCGCGGTTTCGAGCATCCTGCCTGACCGCCATGCTCTTCTGTTTGGAGGTTTCGAGCAGTTCACTAATCTGTGCTTCGGAATATTGCATGAAGTCGACCGGCCGAATTCCGATCCAGACCATAAAAATTACCAGAGGTACCAGCAAACCGATTTCCCGGGCATTGAGATCCGTCAACTCTTCGTTCTCTTCATGCGTGATCGGTCCGAACATCACGCGCTGGTACATCCACAGCATGTAGACGGCGGCAAGGATCACGCCGGTAGTGCCAAGTACAGTATATGTCGCATTATTCAGAACCTCTGACTGAAACGAACCATTCAAAATCAGGAACTCCCCGATAAATCCGTTCAGTCCGGGAAGGCCGATCGAAGCCAGCGTGGCGATCATGAACATGGTGGCAAACACCGGGATCACCTTCGCAATTCCGCCAAAATCCTTGATCATGCGGGTGTGCCGTCGATCGTAAATCATTCCAACAATCAGGAACAGGGCGCCGGTTGAAAGCCCGTGATTGATCATCTGGATGAGGGCCCCCTGCACGGCAATGGTATTGAATGCGAAGAGTCCCAATACCACGAATCCGAGGTGACTAACCGAGGAGTAGGCCACCAGTTTTTTTACGTCTTTCTGCACCATCGCCACCAGTGCACCATAAATAATTCCGACAATTGCCAGCGTGGCCATATACGGTGCAAACTCCATGTAGGCATTCGGGAACAGCGGCAGGCACACGCGCAACAACCCGTAGGTTCCCATCTTCAGCATGATGGCCGCCAGTACGACCGAACCCGCCGTCGGGGCCTCGGTGTGCGCATAAGGCAGCCAGGTATGGAACGGGAACAGCGGTACCTTGATACAAAAAGCCAGCGCAAAAGCCAGAAACAGCCAGGTCTGTTCTACAAGCCCGATCTGATATTCGGGGCTGGAGAGGAACCGCCAGTCGGTGCTGAACGAATATTCGGTGAGAAAAGTACCGGCATCATAGCCGACATAGATCAACCCGATCAGCATGATGAGTGAGCCGACCAGGGTGTACACGAAAAACTTGATGGTGGCGTGGATTCGGTCTTTCCCGCCCCAGATGCCGATCAGAAAATACATCGGGATCAGCGAGAGTTCAAAGAACACGTAAAACACGATGAGGTCCAGGGCCGCAAACACGCCAAGCGAGGCCGTTTGAAGCAGCAGCAGCATGGAGTAGTATCCCGCCAGGTGTTTGGAAACGGAGTTCCAGGAGGAGAGTATGACGATCGGTCCAAAGAGGGTCGTCAGCATAAAGAGTAGAAGGCTGAGACCGTCCAGACCAACCAAATACTTTATATCCAGTCCCTGCAGGATCGGCTCGCCCACGGTCAGATACTGTGCGGTGGCAGATCCGGCAATATCAAAATTGAACAGGAGCGGCAGCGAAAGCAAAAAAACCGCCGTGGTAACTGCCAGGCTGATCCATTTGATCGCCGTTTGGTTACGCACAAACATAATCGCGGCAATGCCAGCCAGCGGCAGGTAGATACAGATATTTAGTAGTAGTTCCATCGTCAATTTACAGGATCAGGATACTGATTACAATTATCACTCCGATGACCAGTGCCAGCGCGTACGTGGATGCCACGCCGGTTTGAATATACCGGAAGAGGCTGCCGAACAGGCGCACAATACCGCCCACGGCATTTACAATTCCGTCTACAACCTTCATGTCAAAAACAGCCAGCCCCTTGTCAGACAGGCGTACCAGCGGGCGGGAAATAAGACCCTCATAAATTTCATCGAGGCTGTATTTCTGCTGCCACGTTTCATACAGGATGCCGAACCGGGCTGCCAGCGACGCATCGGCCTCTTCTGTGGCTCCGCTGCCATACAAGCGGTAGGCCACCCAGGTTCCTGCCACCGCAATAGAAATGGATATGAACATAAGTGCCCACTCCGCGCCGTGAGATAGCTGCATGCTGAAATCCGCATTCACGGTGTACAGCCAGTCGTGCAGCAGGTTGATATGCGCCTCCTGGTGCGTAAAGGTTTCTGCAATAAAATTGGGTACCCCCAAAAAGCCACCGACTACCGACAAGATTCCGAGTGCCCACAGCGGAAAGGTCATGGTCACCGGGCTCTCATGCAGGTGTTTGGCCGCATCGGCGGCATCGGCCACCTTGTTCGGCAGTTTAAATTCCCCGTTGAATGTACCGAAGGTTAGGCGGAACATATAAAACGCCGTTAAAAAGGCGGTAATGAGTCCCACTCCCCAGAGCAAAATATAGAGCGGCCCCGCAAATTCCCCGAACCCCGCACTGAATGTGAATGCCAGGATCTCATCTTTCGAAAAGAATCCCGCCAGCGGGGGAATTCCGGCAATGGCAATAGTCGCCAGGAGGAACGTCCGGTACGTGGAGGGCATATATTTCTTCAGTCCGCCCATGTTGCGCATATCCTGAGGGTCAAAATGAACCTCCTTGCCCTCATCATGCAGTCCGTGTTCCACGTGCTCCATGGCGTGGATGACGGATCCGGAACCGAGGAAGAGACAGGCCTTGAAAAAAGC
>JAWVZC010000310.1:0-5253 GCA_033722415.1 Balneolaceae bacterium
ACTGTTTGGAGAGTGATTCCGCCTTTTTGACCAAGTTGCGGTAGTAATCGATTCCCGATTGTTCCTCTTCGCTCTTCTCCCGCTCTTCTCCCGCGGAATCTTCCGGTTCTTTTGTCTCTTCCGTGCCTGCCTCGTCCGCCGGCGATTCATCATTAATCAATGCCTTTTTCTGGTCCTGCAGCCGCCTGTGCAGCGCTTCAAAATCCCCGATGGCCGCTGAGCCTTTCAATTCAGCGATCAGGTTATCAAAAGCTTCCAGGTTCTGTTCCTCCTGTTCGATAAAGGCATTCACCTTCTCTTTCAGCTGATCAAACGTCTGCTCATAGTGCACCAGCTTTTCATTCAGATCCTCTTTATCTGTAATCTCCGCTATCTTACGCTCTTCAAATAGACTGGTTTCCTTGAGCATCAGCTCTCCCTTTTCACTCAAATAGGAGAATTGATCTTCATATTCGAAATCAAGCATTGCTTTGGTTTCTTCACTCATAACTACGACTTGCCACCTATTGCTACTTTACGAGACCTACCCGCTACATTTCCTGTCTATCGAACAAGTTCAAATAAGATAATATTTCTATACAATTTATTACAAACTTCTTCTGTAAAGGAACTTTTTCAAAAAAAGAAGCCGATCTCGACGACCGGCTTCCGGATTACCAACTGTTAATATCGTCAGGAGGAATCAGCCCTGCTGGTACAGGTGTACATCCCGCTGAGGGTACGGAAACGAAATCTCCTCCTCGTCAAACCGCTGCTTGATCTTCTTGGTGAGGTCGTGGTACAGCGGCCATATATTTTCGGTGGCCGTCCAGGGGCGCACACGCAGCACCACGGCGTTGTCACCGAGAGTTCCCACGGCAATCAGCGGCTCCGGATCGGCCAGTATTCGGTCATCCTGGTTTAGTATATCTTTGAGAACCTCCATCGCTTTATCGATATCATCGTCGTAACCGATCCCGACCTCCATATCCACGCGGCGGGTTTCATTCCGGGTTAAATTTTCAATTTTGGTTCCCCAAACCTGCGAATTGGGCATGGTGATCGCCACATTGTTAAAGCTGTGCATTTCGGTTACGAACAGCCCGATTTCGTCTACTACGCCGCTTGTACCACCGATATCCACGGCATCTCCCACATCGAACGGCCGAAGTACCAGCAGCATAAACCCGGAGGCGATATTACTGAGGGTACCCTGCAGCGCCAGGCCGATGGCCAACCCGATGGTACCCAGGACCGCGAGTATACTGGCTGTTTCCACCCCGAACTGGCTCAGCACCGCCAGGATCGTGATCACTAGAATCGTGATTTTTGTCGCTTTCACCAGGATCGGTGAAATGGTGTCGTCAATTTTTTCCGCTTTGGATGTCATCTTTTTGACGCGCCTGCTCAGCCAGTTGGCAATAATCCAACCGATAACCAGGATCCCGAGAGCACCGATCACATCCAGGCCGTACTGCGCAAGATCTTCAGCAATTGTATTCCATAATCCACTCAGTTCGTTCATGAATCTCCCCTACTATTAGTTATTATTTCAAATAAAAACAGGGCAGCAATTTATCATGCTGCCCCTGTCGTTGTCTATTAATATGTAAAAATTAATCCTTTAAAATCGAGCGAACTTCGGAGAATCCTGTTTTCACATCGCCCCAGAGTGTTTCAGCGTCTTCCTTGATCTTCTCAAAGGTATCTTCGCCGGCATCCCTGATGCGATCCAGTTTCACCCTGAGCTGGCTTCGCTTGGTCTTCAGCTCGTCCAGCCGGCGGTTAATTTCCGCTTTTACCTGTTTCGACTCTCCTTCAGCCCGCTCCCGCAGGTTATCGATCTGGCTGTTCCATTCCCGCAATTGCTGTTCCAGTTTATCGATATATTCTTCCCGGTTGGCCATAAGTGTTACCTCCCATTCATCTGTGTGTTACCATTGAAGTTGCAGTCTTATTACTCTTCGAGATGACTCCTGAGCATCCATGCCGCCTTGGAGTGCACGTTCAGACGCTGTGTAATCAGGTCGATTGTTGCCTCATCGTCCGCCTTCTTGGGCGCTTCCAGTGCTTTACGGGCTGTACGGATGACCTGTTCATTCGCAATCGCCAGCCGCCGGACCATCTCCAGCGCCTTCGGCTTTTCGGTGTCTTCCTTGATGGAGGTCAGCTGGTTAAACTCTTTAAAGGACCCGGGTGACTTGTGGCCCAGCGCCCTGATCCGTTCAGCAATCTCATCGATGGCTTCGGCCAGCTCGGTGTACTGCTGTTCAAACTGCTCGTGCAGCGGGTGAAACAGTTCACCGGTGACGTTCCAATGGTAGTTGTGCGTCTTAAGATATACCATGTAGGAGTCGGCCAGCAGGTGTGACAGGCCTTCTGCTATCTTTTCCCGGTGTTCTTCATTGATTCCAATATTGATTTTCATATCCATTACCTCCTCGGTGCTCATGGTGATTCCTCCGTTTACCGTTAATTTTGGGTGGTTAATTCATTTGAGGTAGCCTCGCACTGCTCTTTGTCATACAATTCCAGCAGCAGTTCACAAATAAAATTTCGCAGTTCCTTGATCATCGGTTCCCGGTGGAGTTTCGGTTTGTTAATCACATGTTGTTTACATGTAATGTAGCAAAATCATTCCTGAGGCTTTATAGAATCTCCCTATACCGGAGATAGAATACCCGGATCGTAGCAACAGGTTAGCGGCTGTTTTCCCGGCGCTCCAGGTTCCAGCGGACTCGATCGATCAGGCGGAGCATATCGGCAGGTATCCTGGCCTCGTAGGAAACGTCCCTGCCGGTACGAGGATGCCTGAATCCCAGGCGCCAGGCGTGGAGTGCCTGCCGGTTGATGAGCGGTTCATGCTCTTCTTCGGGGGCATAGTGCTGGTCGCCCACCAGCTGGTGTCCTATTTCATTAAATTGAACCCGGATCTGGTTTTTCAGCCCGGTATCGAGATAGACTTCGACCAGCGTATTATCAGCAAAACATTCTCTTACTTTATAGTGAAGATGTGCATAGGTGGCCCCTTCCTCTTCCGGATCAACCACAATATTCCGGAATCCCTCTTTGATCAACTTCAGGTAGTGCTCAAGCTCCCCCTCGTCCTCCTCGATGATACCACGGACAATAGCCAGGTAACAGCGCTCGGGAGAATGATTTTTAAACTGCTCAAACAGGTTTTCGTGGGCGCGTTCATTCTTCGAGAACACCATCAAACCGCTTGTGTAACGGTCTATGCGGTGGACGCTTCCTACCCGAACGCCGTGTTTCCCCAGGTGTTCGGCAACAAGATCAAACAGGTTCTTTGCATTGCTGTTTGGGATGGGAACTGACAGCAACCCGGCCGGCTTGTCCACCACGATCATATCCCTGTCCTGGTGGACGATATAAAAATCACGCTTTTTACTCATAGGCATCCTTCGAACAATCGAATAATTCGAAGAACAAAAAGATTGAATGTTACTCTTCTACGCCGTGTACCTCTTTCAGGATTGCCTTGGCGTCTTTGTCGTCATCCTGCATAACGCGGTGTTGAAGATTGGTGATAATCTCCTGCTGGGCCTGTTCAAACGCCTCTTCCCTGGCCTCATCCTTGGTGCCCGTCCGGATCAGGTCGTACACGTCGTCAGCCCGCACCACGCTGTAGAGCTTGTCCTCGTTGAAAGCGTGTGACCGCAGCTCCTCATACTGTTTAAACACCCGCGGGAAATCCTTGCTGTCGTCGGCACGGGTAATAATTTCCACATCTTCAGGTCCTTCAGCGCTTAACGGCGTCTTGCAAAGATAAAAGTAGTTGTGCTTGTAAATCATGGTTACGTGGTAACTAAGTTCGAACAGGTTAAAGAATAATAATCCTTTCGTCGGGTATTCAGACTAACTAATACGAGTCCAGTGTTTTATATTACCCGCATGCGAATATAACTATGTTTTACCGTTTTATGAATCGATGAATGAGGATTTCCCGGTACCGGCCAGCAGGATTGCAATCCAAAGGGTAGACAGATGTAAGTCAATCAATATGTCTACCGCTGAAGTATCATGAGCGCGCTGCTGAACGCATCTCCGCATGTTGTACTTGATTTCGCATCATGCCGAATCGGGGATACAGCCCGAGCACAGAACTAACCCGTTACGCACTGTGGAATCCCCGGGTATCCGGGAGGTTACCGAAGACAGATGGTATGAAATAGACGTTCGCGATAATGGTACTAAACCGGGGTGATCACCCTGTATTTCGGGGGATTGCACCAGGTACGTTACTGAAGGGGAAGGTATGACAAATTGCAGTTTGCTTTTGTCCAGGTGCCCGAAGAAGGCCTTCTGCCGCAAAGCGTGCAATGTGATATTCGGCAAATTCCAAAGGGCATAATCATCCACCATTTAATTTAATATTATTAAAATTGGTACCGGTATGAACTACTCGAGATACGCACTTCTTATCCTTTCACTGCTTGTGGTCACCGCCTGTTCCACGACATCCGGCGTGCGGCAACCCCGCGAGCCTGCGAGCTCGACTGATACCCCCACTTCGTTCGAGCTTACCGAACACTACCTGTTTGGTGATTCTCCGGATGATTCCGGCATGTGGCTGCTGCCCCAGATCGAGGGGGCTGTCCACGCCGAGATGGCTGCCAAGGGGCTTCACCTCTCTCCGGGTGCCCTCTACAGCCCGGACTCGCCCTCGCTGAACCAGGCGATTGTACGGATCAATATCGGGGAAGGCGGCGGTGGAACGGCCTCGTTTGTATCGGAAGAAGGACTGTTGCTGACCAATCACCACGTGGCGTACGATGCGATCGCATCTGCCAGCAGCTCCCGGAAAAACTACCTGGAGCGGGGATTTTACGCCGATCGCATGAGTGACGAAATTTCCGCCGGGGGATTTTCTCTCTATATCCCGATCGAACAAACAGAAGTGACTGCGCGGATTGACCGCATGCTTCCGGATACCCTCACCAATTACGAACGACAGCAGCTGGATCAGCAGGTACGGCAGCGGATCATCCAGCAGCGCAAAAGCGGCAACGCGGACCTGGTGGTGGAAATTGACGATTACTGGGCCGGAAACCGGCAATTTATGGCGGTTTACCGGGTGATCAGGGATGTCCGGCTGGTGTACGCGCCCCCCTCCTCGATCGGAAAATATGGCGGTGATATTGACAACTGGGAGTGGCCCCGCCATACCGGCGACTACGCTTTTCTCCGGGCCTACGTGGCCCCGGACGGCAGCGGACGCAGCTACGACGAGGGCAATGTTCCGTTTACACCTTC
>JAWVZC010000311.1:0-5252 GCA_033722415.1 Balneolaceae bacterium
AAAATGAGTTGTGATGAGCAATGCGATAACTTGCAACTTGTACCCTGAAATATTCAACTTGCAACCTCCATTAACCTCCGGCGGATCAAGCTTATCCCGTAAACGGATGGACTCCGGTTTTCTTTGGGGCTGTAATACCATACAATCAAGCCTGCTTTCGAACTAAGTTTGTAAATATGCAGCGATCCCGGTATGTACTTCTGTTGTGTACAGGATTCTTCTTACTGTCCTGTTCAAATTATGACTCGCCCGATACCACTGCCCCGGCTTCGACGGAGGATCCCTACCTGCAGGCCACCGCACAGCCCGCCTGGTACAACCCCGGCGTCATGGATACGATCAGGATCGCCACCTGGAATGTTCAGCACTTTGTCGATGCCTATGACAATCCCTACATCGAAAATGAGCGGGAGGACATTCCCCCGCCCGCCATGAGCAACCGGCGGGAACTGCTGGCGGCCGCACTTCGCCTGCTCGATGCCGACATCGTGGTGTTCCAGGAGTTTGAGAGTGACAGTTACCTGCAACGTTTTGCCGAAAGCTACCTCCCTGACATGGGGTACGGGGCCTATGCCGCCCTGGAAAGCCCCGACTGGTACATGAATGTGGTGATGATGAGCCGCATACCGCTGGGCACATTCTACAGCTACGCTCACGTGAACACTCCCATCGTCGGGCAGACCGATTCGCTCGGCAATATCGCCTCGCAAACGTTTATCAATAACCGGATGTGGACCGTGGATGTTCTGGTACACCCGGATTATGAATTTACCCTCACCGGACTTCACCTGAAGGCCGGGCGCGGTCCGCGGAACGAGGGATGGCGGCTTGGACAGGTAAACCTGCTGCGGGCCCAGCTTAAGCGGCTGATGCGCCTCGACCCTGACCGCAACCAGGTGATTGTGGGCGATCTGAATATGCCCCCGGACAGCGATCAGTTTGGCAAGCTGCTGGGGAAAAACAGCGAACTTGCCTTCGCAGATCCGCTGGCCGGCACCGGCGAATTCAGCCACCCGTCGGATTCTCTTTTCTGGCGAATCGACCATATCCTGCCGAACACCCATATGAAGCCTGAACTTGTTTCATCGTCGGTGACCGTTGCACGCCCGCTCAGTGAAGCCGATATGATTGCCATCAGTGACCATTTGCCGGTTGTTGCTGAGTTTGTTACCATCGACAGGTAACCTCATAAAACCGGCCCCGGGGGGGTAGCCACCTCTTTAGGCAGCCCTTGACTACACCATTGCACGGTCGCAGTTTCAGCCGGTGAAGGGATATTGTAACACCCGATTTAACGTATAAATTGAAAAAACACACTAGAAACACCATGCTGAAAATTGGATTTGTGGGATCAGGATTTATTGCACAATTTCTGGCGCAGTCGATGCGCTCGGTTCGCGGACTTGAACTCACCGGGGTGCTGGATCGCACGGGAGCCCGGGACCTGACCAATGTTGCTGCCGAGCACGCTCTCGGACCCTGCAAAATCTGTGAAACTATAGAAGAGCTTTGCGAAATCAGTGATATTATCGCGATCTTCGCCCCGAATTTCGCACGCGTCGACATTGTCGAGCAGGTGGCAAAGGCGGTCAAAAACGGAACCGAACTGAAGGGGATTATCGCTGAAAAACCACTGGGACGCACCGTGAAGGAGGCGCGCCGGCAGGTGGAGCTTGCCCGCGAGTGCGATCTGCTGACTGCCTACTTTGAGAACCAGGTGTTTATGCCCTCGGTTACCAAGGCGATGAAGCAGCTGGAACCGCAGCAGAAGACGATGGGACCGCTGACCCTGGCCCGCGCCGGTGAAGAGCATGCCGGTCCCCACAGCTCCTGGTTCTGGGATCCCCGCAAACAGGGGGGCGGGGTGCTTTCGGATATGGGCTGCCACAGTATTGCAGTCGGCCGATATATGCTTACCCCCCTTGGCAAACCGCTTGACTTCCTGGAACCGGTGGCAGTTTCAGCCGATACCTCGCTGTTGAAATGGGGACAACCCAAATACCGCAAACGGCTCAGGGATCGGTTTGGCGTGGATTACAGCGACCATCCCGCCGAAGATTTTGCTACCGGCATCATCACCTATCGGAACCCGGAAAACGGCCAGCAGGTAAAATCACAGTTCACGGTTTCCTGGATGTACGACAAACAGGGCCTGCGGCTCAACATGGATGCACTGGGACCGGGGTATGCCGTCGAGGTGAATTCACTGGAATCGCCCTCCGAAATATTTATCGGTGACGAAGCCGCAGAAGCGATTGCCGACTCCGAGCTGGCCCTCGAAAAATCGACCTCCTCACGCGGACTGCTGACGGTACAGCCCAACGAGGCGGACCTGTACGGGTACGTGGCCGAACTGGAGGATATGCGTGATCAGTTCTCGCAGGGTAATGACGCCACCCTCGACTGGGAATTCGGTCTGGAGGTCACCCGGCTGGTGCAGGCGGCATACCTGGCCGCCGAGCGGGGCGAAACCCTGGACCTGACGGACGAGGCAGTCAGCAATGAACTCGAAAGTTATCAGTCACTCATTGCACAAGGCAGGGGGAGCGAGGTGCTCTTTTAGGCTGAGTTACCGGTATCAAAAAAACACCACGAAATACGGTTCAGGGCAATAGGCGTTTTACCCTGACCCGTTTTGTGGTCCAACCGGAATATCGAAGGCGAAACGGGCCCCGTCCCGGTTCTGGACCTCCATCTCCGCATCAAGCTGATCCGTAAACGTTTCCACAAGCATCAATCCGAGCGACGACTGCATCTTTTCCCTGAAGTTTTCGGGAAGTCCCCTGCCGTTATCCGAGACCACGAGATGGTAGGCATTCCCGTTGTCCTTGAGCTTTACGTCGAGTACACCAGCATGCCCGTTGAAGGCGTGTTTGAAGGAATTGACCACCAACTCATTGATAAGCAGTCCGCAGGGAATCGCCTTGTCGATATCGAGCTGAATATCGTCGATATCGAACCTTAGCTCGATATCGACCTCGGGACCGGCGAACGTTGTTTTGAGGCTTTCCACCAGCTCCCGGATGTAGGTATGCATTCCGATATCAGTCACCGTAGTGGTGCGGTAGAGCTTGTCGTGCACCAGGGCCATCGACTGGATGCGAGACTGGCTGTCGCGAAGTACCTTTTGCGCTTCACCGCTGAGGGAACTATCCAGCTGCAATTCAATCAGCCCGGAGATAATCGCCAGGTTATTCTTTACCCGGTGATGGATCTCCTTCAACAGGATATTTTTCTCCTCCAGCGACTCCTGCAGTTTTCGGGTTTTTACCCTTACCGTGGAATGCAGAGAAATAATCCAGGTTGCCGCAAGAGCCAGTATCACAAGTATGGCAATACCCAGCATCCAGAGGGTGGACTGGGTGAGACCGAGCGGTTCCAAGTCCTCCGGGGTTCGGAGAAAAATCTTGTAGATGGGACTTTTCGCTTTGCCCGGGTTGTAACGGCTTAGTATTCCGGCAATTTGAACGCGGTCGCCCGGGGAGAGTGAACTGAAATCAAACTTTTCATACCGGCTGTGAAAGTTGGAGACGTAGACCCAAATGGAATGAGAACTGGTATCGGAGGGGGCGACAGCGATATACTTCCCGTTGTACCGGTTTCCCTTACCCGTTACGGTGCCAGTCCCCCCCACAAGCATGCCTTCATATGCGGAGTATTTCGGGAAAATACGGGAGAGCGGCACAGGGATAAACCGGTGATCTTTTCCCTCATAAGTCCGGTACTCCAGCACATTTATCTCCGTCATACCGAAGTACTCCTGCACCACACCTGTGGCCACTATGCTGTCTCCGCGTGCTATCGGTTGATCAAAGGAGTCGGCAAATAGCGAGAGTCCGGTGCTATCATTCTGGATGAAAACCTGGAGATACACCTCATGCAGCAGCCCGGTACCGATATTTGCACGGCCGGCCACGGTAACGGTGTCTCCCATCTGGTCGATCTGCCCGTCACCATCGTTATCAGCTTTGATCCGGGACAGGGGAGTAATCTGCGGTTGCGCCGCTGCCGGAACAGTGCCCTGAAGCAGAAGCAAAAGGAGGACAAGCCAACCGGCAGTTTTAGCAGCACAACGCGTCCTTATGTCAGGAATCATTTGAATACCGTTTTACAACCTAAAAAATGATTAGTGACAGGATGATAAGGAATATTCAGAAGTAATCTCAATCATGATCTGGCAACTGCCGATCAAATTTCTCGGTAAACAATCCGGGCCAAGTACCTGTTTAAAAATTCTATTGTATATGATATATTTAAAATTACCAGGGCCGGGGACTCAAACTACCGTGCAGGCCAAGTTCCAATTCAGGGGATTGGATGAAACAAATCAACTGTATGCGGGGTACATAGTGCACAATCATACTCATACAGACGAGATATCGGCCATTATTGCCACACACCGAGCCGGCCCGCGTGCTGCATTGACTTCGCCTGTTCTAGAATAGAATTCCATTTTAAGGCGTGATATTCTGATGGTCATTCGAAACTCACCTTACATAGCAATATCGATATATCTGCTGCTGGTAGTGGTGTGGGTATGGGCATGCAATTATCTGATTCCAGCTTTGCCGGGTGAGATCCTTTCGCCCCGAATACGCAACCTGATATCAAACCTGGGCCTAATTCTGGGTTCGGCCGCCGTCGTTTATTTCTGGATAACCGGCAGTTCCAGCCGTACCACCGATTCTCCTGATCAGTACCTGCCCGGCCACGCCAATGCTGCCAATGAAATGCTTCAAAAACTGTTTGACCGGGTTCCGGCCATGATCACCGTGTACCATCCCGATATGGACCGATTTCTGGTTAATCGCGAATTCGAGGAGGTAACGGGCTGGAGCAACAGGGAAGCGAATTCGCCTCTCTGAAATTGTACAGAAAAGCCTGAATGAAATTTATGTGTTTGACGCGGAAACGCTGAAGTTCGTATTTGTAAACCGGGGGGCACGAAACAATATCGGCTACACCATGGAGGAACTGGAAGAGATGACCCCGATGCAGATTACACCGGAGTATGACGAACGAAGCTTCCGCAGGCATGTTGAGCAACTGGTCTCCGGCAAGAGTGAAAAAACGGTGTTTGAGACCTGTCACAGGCGGGCTGACGGAAGCAGGTATGATGTTGAAGTACACCTGCAGCGGGTAGAAGGTATAGAAAACATGCTGCTGGTTGCCGTCGTTCTGGATATTACGGAACGAAAGGAGGCGGAACACAAACTCAAACAATCGGAAAAAAAGTACCGTCTGCTGTTCAG
>JAWVZC010000312.1:0-5236 GCA_033722415.1 Balneolaceae bacterium
TCGGCAAATGAAGCCGGCGGTGTCACTGTCGACTGAGCTCCCGCTCCTTGAAATCCTCGTCAAAATAGTTGTACCATTTCCTGAACGGGCGGAAGGCGTTTTCCGGGTCGAACGGGCGTTTGAATTCGCTTTGCCGGCACTCCTCGCTGCAGCAGCCCTCCATCAAACGGGCGCCCTCTTCTGAGCATACAAACAGCTTGTTACACTCCATGTTGGCGCAATTGATATAGCTGTCGGCCGGTTTGCCGGTGATTTCGCATCGCGCAATCGGCTCCAGGTTACCCTTGTTGACCGGGACCACCAGTCGATCGTCAAAGACGAAGCACTTGCCCTTGAAGTGCTCTCCGCCCTCTTCCTGGGCGTAGCGCAGAATGCCCCCGTGCAGCTGGTTCACATCCTTCCATCCTTTCTCTTTCATGAGTACGGAAAATTTTTCACACCGGATGCCGCCGGTGCAGTACATCAGCACCTTCTTGTCCCTGGGCGCGTCAAACTGATCAAGCCAGTCCGGGAAGTCGTAGAAATTTTCGACCTCCGGTGTGATCGCCCCTTCGAAATGGCCGATCTTTGTCTCGTAATCGTTGCGCACGTCGATCATCACGTAGTCTTCCCCCGATTCCATCACCTCTTTCCACTCGTGCGGTTCCAGGTAATTGCCGCCGTTTTCGGGGTTCACGTCCTCCTCGTGAAGGGCCACAATTTCGTCGCGGGTCTTGCACTTGAGCTTGGCAAAGGGAATGAAATCGCTCGTGTCGGTTTTGAAGTCGATCCCCTCAAAGCCCTCGATCGACGTGAGCTGTTCCTTGTACCGGCGAACCTGTTCCGGAGTGCCCCCGAGTGTGCCGTTGATGCCTTCATGACCGATGTAGATGCGTCCCTTGACCCCCAGCTGCCTGCAGAACTGCTTGTGTTCCTCGCAAAACGAATCTGGGTCTTCAATATCAGTGAATTTATAATAGAGTATGACTTCGTACATTTTCCGCTAGTTGTTCCCTTTTAAACTAAAGTCTGGTTCCTGGCGTTAACGAACATTGCAAAACCCAAAATTAAGAGTAATTTTGGAAGAAATGAACCCGCAACAGATTTAATTATTGTCTGCACCGGTTATTGTTGAACAGATTAATTGGCATAGCACTGGTTTTCCTGGTGGTGTTCCCCCCGGCCGCACAAGGCCAGGAGTTCGGGCCGCCGGGGGGCGGTCCGGTTCAGCAGGAAGCTGCACCCCAACACCCGCTGTTTGAATCGATCGGGGAAGCCTACCGGCAGGATCGGATCGACCGGAACCAGCTTGTGTTGTTCCAGCTCTACGCGTCGATTGCCCCCGAACGGCTGCCCGGTGCATTTCGTGGGGAGAGCGGGGACCCCGTCAAATGCGGCGTGCCGGTAATCCGGAGCTATTACCAGGATCGGCATTCCATGTCGCCTTCCGCCGTTCGGGATGCAGAACAGCTGCTTAGCCGCAACACGCAGGCGCAGCAGACCTACCTGACACCGGGCGGTAAATTTAAAATTCACTATGACCTCACCGGGCCCGATGCTGTTCCCGCCGGTGACACCGACCCCGCCAACGGGGTGCCCGACTACGTCGACTGGACGGCAGCCGCGGTCGATTCTTCCTGGCGGCATGAGGTGCAGCGGCTGGGATTTACCGACCCGGTCACCGGCGGCGCCGATCCCTACCCGATTTTTATCGAGAACATCAACTCCTACGGGTATACCGACTACGGCCGCAACCGCGGTCTGAGTGCGGATACCTATATCGTGATCCACAACAATTTCGAGGATTTTCCGCAGAATACGGACCCTGAAGGTGATAAGAAGGGATCGGTGAAAGTAACCGTGGCCCACGAGCTTAAACACGCCATACAGTACGCCAACAGTGAGTGGTACGGCTGGCCCGGCAATCCGGACAGTCCCCACGGCACAGCATGGTCCGAAATGGACGCCACCCTGATGGAGGAGATCGTTTATGATAACGTAAATGATTACTACAACTACATCCGGGACGGTACCGGTAACATTTTTTTGTCAGCAGACCACGATATCCCGGTAGCCTATGATGCGGTCACCTGGTTCATCTATTTCTGGGAACGGTACGGGGATGATTTCTGGCCGGCGGTGTGGAACCGCATCGGGACGCGGTACAGCCAGCAGAAAAACATCTCGCAGGAGTACCTTACCATGACCGAGGCGATTACCCAGACACTGGAGGAGGAGCACGGGGCGACCTTTGCGGAGGCGCTTGTCGAATCTCACTTGTGGCACTACGCCTCGGGGAGCAGGGCGCCCGCCGACTACGGGTTTGATGAGCGGGCCGAATATCCCGATGCCGCGATCAACGTGAACCTGGCGGCGCGCGACAGTATCCCGGACGACCGTTCACTGGCGCCCCTGTCGGCGGATTATGTGGAGGTGGTCAAGGGTGAACCCCTGCTGGGGTATGTCCGGGTGATCTCGGAGTTTCAGAACAGCGACGTCAATGTCGGGGTGATCGGATACTTCAGCGACGGGTCGGTAAGGACGCTGCTCAGGCCGGGCAACAGTTCCGGGTTATGGGATATCAGGACCACCTGGCCCTGGGAGGAGATCACCTCGCTGGGTATCGTGGCCGCCAATTCCAACGGCGGTCTTTTCACCAATTACCGGGTGAAAGCGACGCTGCTGGTACCCGAAACCATCACCCTGCAGCAGAACTACCCCAATCCGTTCAATCCCACTACCACCATTACATTTACGCTCTCCGAAGCCACCGACGTTATCCTGGACGTGTACAATGCCATCGGTCGGAAAGTGGCCACCCTGCGCGACGGCAAGATGGATGCGGGGTTTTATGAGCTCATCTTCAGCGGGCGCAACCTGTCGTCCGGGGTATATTTCTATCGCCTGGTAACCGACCAAAGAGTCATTGTAAAGAAAATGACCCTGATCAAGTAATCTCCTGCTGCCCTCGAATTCGCTGTGCACTGGAGGTTATATCCCGGAGGATTGGCCCGCTTATCCCGCCGGGAGCACATTTTTACAGTTCATACAGCGCCGCGGCCTCAATGCATGGTGATGAGATCCAGGATGATGGAGTCCGCTATCTTTCGGCCTTCGATGGTAAGGCTCAGGTTATCCGGGTCATCACTGAAGATATGCTCTTCCTGTTGTTGTTCGATATACTCTTGCTGGCGAGTGTTCAGCTCATACTCGTAACGCTCATTCAGTTCCCGGCGGGAAACTCCTTCTCGTGTTCTCAGTCCCAGCATCAGCCGCTCCTCGGCGAGCTGGAGTGAGGTCAGCTCCTCTTTTTCCCGCCTGATCGATGGGAAATCATCGTCAAGGTAAGCTTTCAGATCAGGCTTGTTGCTCCACCGAATGGCTTTCCCGGTGTCGTCCCACCAGAAGGAGTGGGCCGCCGGTCCCAGCCCGAGGTAGTTTTCGTGCCGCCAGTAGCTGCTGTTGTGCACCGCCTCGTGGCCGGGTTTACTGTAGTTGCTTACCTCGTACTGGTGGATACCGGTTTCCGCCAGCTTTTTTACCACCAGGTCGTAATGATCGGCCACCACGTCATCGTCCGGCGGTACGATGCGTCCCAGCTCTACCTGCCTGCCGAGCTTCGTGCGCGGTTCCACGGTCAGGGAGTAGGCCGATACGTGCGGCGGGTCAAAACCGATCAGCGTATCCAGGTCTTTTTCGAGCTGTTCAGGGGACTGTCCGGGATTACCGTAGATCAGATCAACGGTGAAGGTCCGGAACCCGGTGGTTCTGAGCAGTTCCAGGGAATGCAGAGCCTCGGCCCGATTGTGTGCCCGGTTCATAAAATCCAGGAGGCCCGGTTCGAACGACTGGACGCCCATGCTGGCCCGGTTGATACCGAGATCCAGTAATTCCCGAAGGTAGGAGCGGCTTACATCATCGGGATTCATCTCCAGGGTTACCTCTTCCGTGTCGAGGGAGAACGTATCTGCAAGTGCCTGTAAAATGCGTTCGAGCTGCCCGGTTTCCAGCAGCGAAGGGGTCCCCCCGCCGAAATAGATTGAGCGGACGGCCTCCCGGCTCTCTCTGGTATTCCAGTAGGAGGCAATTTCCCGTACCAGGGCCTCGACAAACTCCTCCCGGTATCCCTTTCGCGTAACGAAGTAGAAATCGCAGTAGGAGCAGGCCTGCCTGCAAAACGGGATGTGGAGGTAGATTCCGGACATTGGATTGATTACACCTCGAAGGTCGAAGCTTGAAGGTTAAGCGAATCTGCAACCATTATCCGTTACGATTTTGGAGTATAAAACGGGTTTTCGTCATAGGTATCCTTCTGCTGGTAGGCGCGGGCGTACTTGATGTAGTTTTGCGAATGCTGTTTGATGGAGGCGACCTCCTCATCGGTCAGCTTGCGTTTCTGCTGCACGGGCGATCCCATGTAGAGATATCCCGACTCCAGCTTTTTGCCCGGCGGAACCAGGCTGCCCGCAGCCACAATCACATCGGGCTGAATCTCCGCCTTGTCCAGTATCGTGGAGTTGATACCGATCAGCACCCGGTCGTGGATCGTGCAGCCGTGAATCATGGCGTGGTGACCGATCGTGACTTCACTGCCGATGCTTGTGGGACCGGTCTGGTTCATCACGTGGATGCATACGTTGTCCTACACATTGCTGCGCTCGCCGATCTCGATCCAGTTGACGTCCCCGCGAATTGTCACGTTAAACCAAACACTGCTCAGGCTGCCGATAGTCACATCGCCGATAATATCGGCGCTGGGGGCCACAAAAACCGAGTCATCAAATTGGGGAGACCGGTCCAGGAATTCGTAAATCATTGTTCTGGGTGATTAGGGATTGATCGATTGTTATTGATGGTCATGGAAGAACGATAATTAGCTTCAAGATAACGAGTTAAGTTCCGAAATCCGTA
Organism: Balneolaceae bacterium; assembly: GCA_033722415.1. GTDB lineage: Bacteria > Bacteroidota > Rhodothermia > Balneolales > Balneolaceae > JAMQKA01. The sequence continues at coordinate 4,891 of JAWVZC010000312.1, forward strand.
AGCTAACGTGAATTCGACATAAGGACGTACCGAATATTACTGAGTATTAGCAACGAAAAGTGGATGAGAGTTCTCGAGTACGTCCCGACGATACAACACGGCGCGACTCCGTTCGAAAGAACGCGCTTGTTGATGCACCGCCACCTGCATCTCATCGAGGATCTCATCAACAAAAGCCAAAGCGATCGATCCATGTTCCTCATGTCTATTGCACGTTAAAACAGTTCCACAAACTCGCGTGCAGCTTCAGCCGGTTCGCCTGCAGAACAAATGGCAGAAGAGAGTGCAATGACATCGGCCCCGGCTGCTATGACCTCCGGGGCGTTTTCAAGGGTAATTCCGCCAA
>JAWVZC010000313.1:0-5190 GCA_033722415.1 Balneolaceae bacterium
CCTGAAATCGCCGGAAGAACTGGCCCGCCCGCTGGTGTACCTGATGGGCCGGGGCGATCATGAGCAGTTGATGTCGATCGACGACTCCGACTCGCTGAAGGCCGCGGTCGACCGGTTCTGGCTGCTCAATATCCGGAACAAGAGCGACGCAAAGACCATCCTTCGGCTCTACTACGAGCGGGTGGAAGAGGCCAACAAGCGGTTTTCCAATTTCAAGGAGGGCTGGAAAACCGACCGGGGGCTCGTCTTTATCCTGTTTGGGTCGCCGATCAGCGTCCAGGAGATCCACGATACCGAAACGTGGCACTACAGCTACAACCGAAACAACAGCCGCTATAACTACGAGTTCAAAAAGAACCGGTTTAAATCGGAGTTTTACCCATTCGACTACTACGTGCTGCAGCGCGACGCGGAATACTATAATCTCCAGAAACAGCAGGTCAATCTCTGGCTGTCGGGACAAATTATTTACCGGAAGCTGTAACCCCGTCAATTACAGCTCATTGATCCGTTGTATCAGCATTCAACTCGTAATTCTAAAAAAGCTTATCGAAGAATCTCCTTATATTAGGTTAATAACAGGTGGAGGGTTGTCCTTCACGCGGGAGTTGTTTCGGGAGAGGGATCTCATCCGTTCTTGGATGGGCTGCCTTATCGTTGACCCATCCTTGTTCCTTCCCTACTCCGCAGAGAAGGAGACGCGTTGATTGAGGGTTTTGCCCTGGAGTCGAAAAATCTCCTGATGGCGGGCTGACGTAGCGCTGTTTAGGTACGTTTTTCGTTTGTTTCGCTCCAATAAGATGTCGTTAGTCTCCGATTAACGACGAAGAAACCAGGGCAACCCTACTCAACGACCGTGCGGGGAAGGTTGGCGGGCAGGCGAACAAGCACCTCGTAGTTCATATTGTTGGTCATCTCGCTGAATGAAGCCACCGTCATCTCCTGATCCTGTTGGTAACCGATAATGACCACTTCATCCCCCTTTTTAACATCCGGGATATCCGTGATGTCGATGGTAAGCAGATTCATGTTGACCAGCCCCGCCACCGGTGCGCGTTCCCCGTTGATCAAAACGATGCCGACGTTTGTCAGGTTACGCCCAAACCCGTGGGAATACCCAATAGGAACCGTGGCGATTGTCTGGTCACGGCTGGTGAGGTAGACGTTCCCGTACCCGACAAACTCACCGGCCTCCACCTTCTTGATGCTCATCACCCGGCTTTTCCAGCTCAGGACCCGGTCGAGCGGGTCCCGGAACGGGGTGCGGTCGTCATTGTGATTTTTCTTCATGTAGTTCATATAGGTCTCCCTGTTGGGCCAGAACCCATACTGGGAAATACCGACCCGGACCATATCCATGTGGGTCTCGGGGTAGTTCAGGGTGGCGGCGGAACAGGCAGTGTGCCTGAACATGCCTTCGATTCCCTTTTTCCTCAGCCAGGCGCACAGCTCGTTAAACTGCTCGATCTGCCCGGTAACCCTAACGTGATTACTTACGCTCTCAGCACCCGCGTAATGCGTGCATATCCCTTCGATCACCAGGTGCTTCGCCGAGTCGTTAATTATTTCGACCACCTCGGGCAGTTTATGTTTCTCGAGACCCAGCCTGTGCATGCCGGTCTCCAGGTGCAGGTGAATGCGCGCGGGTTTCCCGAGCTTTTTTGCCGCCGCTATCGCCGCCCGAAGGCGATTGCGTTCAAACACAAAAAAGGAAATATCCCGCTCTATCGCCCAGCTGATGGCGTCGTTTCCGATCATCCCCATAATCATGATGTGACACTTCTCAGAGGCGGCCTGGTATGCAGTCGCGGCCTCATCCGCACTGAAAACGGCGAAATACCGGATACCACACTGTTCGGCCATCGGTACAAAACACTCGATGCCGTGGCCGTAGGCATTACCCTTTATGACGGAACAAAACGTTACATCGGGCCCGATCAGGTCCCTGAAAAACCCGATATTCTGCTCAAATGCCGATTTACTTAATTCAAGGTACGAAGGTGCCAGCTTGCTCGGTATGCTCATATCAATGCTGTGGTTCAAAACCTGTAATCTGATTCAGTATGTCCAGGAATATCTTTGTACCTGTGGGAATCAACTGGTCAGGGAAATCGTACCGTCCCGAGTGTAGCGGCGGATGATCGGTTCCCGCACCCACCCCAAACATCGCCCCCTTGTAACGTGCGGTTAACCGCCCGAAATCCTCAGACCAGGGGAACGGTGTTTTTTTCTGTGTGTGTTCCATGCCGGTATTACCCGCGGCCGAACGGATGAACTCATTACAGGACCGGGCATTCTGTGTGGCTCTGAACAGTTCGGTCCACCCGGTGTCCGACTTCAATCCGTAGGTCGCTGCCGTGTCTTTCACCAGTTGTTCAGCGCGCCGGCAAAGCGATTCCATCAACCCGTCGTCATAGGTTCGGAACGTGGCCCGAAATTCGGCCAGCCCCGGAGATGTTCCAAACGCCACTTCTCCCAGCCGTGCATTGATCACAGTCACTTTGGCGGATTGATCGAGGGCACTGTAATACTGGGGAAACGCGGAACAATGGTTGATCAGTGCGGCCAGGGCCAGGGCGGGACTTCGTCCCTCCTCGGGGTGTGCGGCGTGCGAAGTTTCTCCCTGCAACACGACCTCAAACCCGCGAGAGGCGGAAGCAAACACCCCATCCCGGGTGACCACCTGGTGCATGGGGTACCCCGGCAGGTTGTGGAGGGCAAACAGGTAATCGATCTCCAGCTCGCGGAATCGGTCGTCTTCCAGGATGCGTGCGGCACCCTGCCCCGTTTCCTCGGCGGGCTGAAACAGCAGGTGCACTTTCCCCCTGGCGGGTCTCCGATCCGCAAGCTTCCGGGCTACGGCGGCCACGATCGCCATGTGGCCGTCATGCCCGCATTTATGACCGGTACCGGGGTCCCGGGAACGGTATGCAAGGTCTATATCTTCCGGGATCGGCAGGGCGTCGAGTTCGCAGCGAATCATAACCGCAGGCCCCTCAGCGGGCCCCTTGAACGTCGCCACCAGGCCGTTTCCGCCGATACCTTCGATCAGGTTTTCGGGCCCGCATTCCGACAAAAACTCCCGGATGCAGGCAGCGGTTTTCTCCTCATGACCCGACGGTTCAGCCAGCCGGTGCAGCCGGTGGCGCAATTCTATGATTGGATCTGCTGATTTGTCACTGGTTCCTGGCATGCGTATTCCGAATATTTCTACTTCGCGATGTCAGATATGAAAAAGCCCCGCCTAAAGCCTTTCAGGCAAAAGAGTGGCTTTGTAAAATGAGAATGAGAGGACTCCTGCTCCGGTTGGAGATTGGTCGCACATGTTCCTTTTTCGTGAAGCCACAACTTAGGTATCTGCTATTAAAAGTCAATAGCGGATTTCACCCGGGTTATTCACGAAATAGCGAAAAATGAGAGGACAATCTTATGGTACTGTATCACATTACGAATTCAACTAACGTTCAAGTTTTGGTGCTGTTGTACCCGCCTGCGAAATTTACCTGTACCCTTCGTTGACCCGACAAAGGCTCCTCAACGCACCCCGGTACGTCCGTAGATGCCGTTGTGCCCTTGTCCCGAATACTTTCGGGATCGTGCACAACCGAATTTTTCGGTGAATAATCCGGATCCCGCTGCAATCAGTACAGGTTTCCGAGTACTGCACGGGGATCGGGGTAGACCCGGAGAGCCTCCTCTCGCTCCCCTTCGTCCACGACGCCGGGCATATCGGCTCGACCGGGATCATGCAGGGAGAGTTGAAAATGCAGGTGGGGCTCCCAGCCGCCGTTTTCACTTTTCCGGCCGATTGCACCCAGTTTCTGAGCCCTTTCCACCGGCGTGCCCGGTGTGAGGTTATCGAGCGACTGCTTTGACAGGTGGCCGTACAGGGCAAATATGGGGGTTCCAGCCACCCAGTGACGGGTGACGATGGTCGGACCGTAGTCCCCGGGCCTGTCATTATCGGTCAGGTAGGCGACCCGCCCGTCACAGAAAGCGAAAACCGGTTCCCCGGGCGGCGTCCAGAAGTCGATGCCGATATGGATATCGCGGCGGTTCTCAAAATGGGGAGCCGTGTACATTCCAGGCCGCTTCTCGTTGTAACGCCCTATGCCCCACTGCTTCTCCCGCACAAGATCCGCCTCAAATCCTTCGGTAAAATCAAAGATGTGCCATTCCCCGCTGTAACGCACGACCGGTGCAAACTGGCAGCTGTCGGGATTGAAGGGAAGTGAGCGACTCATTCCACGATTTTATCGATATAATCGGAGTTCATAATGCCGAGTGCCCCCATATACTTCAGCCGGAACCGGATAAAATCGCCCACCTCGTAGTTATTGCTATTGTCTCCGACGTCAAGTACCAGCATGTCGGAACTGGCATCCGCCACGCTTATATCATCATGCACGTTGATAAGATGCTCTGGATCGATATCGAGATACCCGATATCCAGGATGGCCCGATAGGAGGTTTCCCCGTACTCCTTCTCGTCAATTTCAAAGGTATCGCCCTGCGGGTTGACCCCGAGATCACCGCTGGGGACCTTGGGTTTTTCAGAAATTTCAATAATCTGGGTGTACAGCTCAAACACCCCTTCATGCATGCCGGAAATGGTTCCCCCGGTAAACAGGTTCTTTCCAAAAAAGAGGGCCTCTCCCACCCGGAAATGGTTGATCCCTTTCGGCAGCCTGTTCTTCAACAGCAGCGGTATAGTTACGGTGGTTCCCCCGGATACCAGTGGAATTTCCACATCAAAACGGAGCTCCAGGATCTGCTTGTACAGGGAGAGCTGGATCAGCTTGTCCTCGTCGGGCATCACCCCGTGCATGCAGTTGAGATTGGTACCCAGCCCGATCACCTCAACATTCGGGAGTTTGAAAATCTTTTCGTAAAAATCGATCAGGTCGTCCCTGACTACCCCCTCGCGCAGGTCCCCCATTTCGATCATAATGATCACCTTGTGGGTTTTGTTCTGCCGCCCGGCCTCCTCACTGAGGGCATGGAGAGTGGAGAGTTCTGTATTCAGGCTGACGTCGGCATAGCGTACCACCGATTCGATGATATCCCTGGGAGGAGGCTTGATGTAGATGGTAAGGGTTTCCGGGTCGATCTCCTTGATCTTCTCCAGGTTGCTGATGCGCGAATCATGCATCTCTTTTACGCCCAGGTCGGCGACCTCCTTCAAAAAGG
>JAWVZC010000314.1:0-5187 GCA_033722415.1 Balneolaceae bacterium
CATAGCGGGCGCCCATCTCCAGGATCAGAATCTGGTGGTGGGCCTCCAGGTCGTTATTAATGACCTTACAGATACCCATCGGCGTATTGTAGCTGCCGGGCGTGGAGCATACGCTGTAGCGCTCCTCTAGCAGATCCCGAATCATAAACTTGGTGCTTGTTTTGCCATAGCTACCTGTAATGCCGATCACCGTCAGCTCCGGCATGGAGGCGATTTTCTTCCGGGCCAGGTTGATGTAATACTGGTGCACCCGCTTTTCGACCGGGGCGGTCAGCAGGGCGGCCGGGAAAATCCAGAATGGCATCAGGGCGTCGGCCAGTACCCACCCGAAGGCCAGTACATAGATATCGGCACTGTGCAGCAACGGCTGCTTCATGGGAACGTCGGTAAACGGGATCCGTCCGAGATAGGCGGCCGCCGTGGCAAATACCGGCAACACCAGGCTGAAAATGGTATAAGGAACGGCAAGCCGGGTCATCCGTGCGGTGAATACCAGCGGTTTCTTCTGCCTGTTGCCGTGGTAGTAATTGAATCGGCCAAACCAGAAAAAACCAAACATGGAGAGGGTAATGATCGCGGCACTGCCGGTAATGGTGTTCGACATGAAATAAAGCATCAGGAAGATCACCAGGTGGAAGAGCACGTGTTCCGGGGTCAAGACCCGGCGGTTCCAGTGTTCAAACAGCCAGGAACGGTATTCATGCAGCTTGTATCCCGACTGCTGGAAAATGTGTAGAAAGAACTTGCCGCGCAGGATGGTGTGCCGGGCCATCACCAGCACAAAAGCCACGAGCAACAGTTCAATGAAGCGGAAATACAAATCCAAGGACAATCGGTGCAGGTTAAATTGCAGTTAACAGATTTGTTGAAGGTCGCTAAAGTACATGAGTTCCATTATATTAACAGCCTTCATTAAATCTTTCATCTAATCAGGCAGAAAATATATGAAATTAATTATCCCTATGGCAGGGCGGGGAACGCGGGTTCGCCCCCATTCACATACCACACCCAAACCGCTGCTGCCGGTTGTCGGAAAGATGATTGTTGAGCGTATAGTGGAGACCTTTTCGCGGACTCTCGACCGCACCATCGACGAAATTGTATTTATTCTCGGTCCCGATTTCGGCCAGGATATCAAAGATGCGCTGAAAGCAATGAGCGAGCGTCACGACGCCCGGTCCAAATTCCGGGTGCAGGAAGAGGCGCTGGGTACGGCCCATGCCGTATACTGTGCCGAGCAGGATCTCGAAGGAGAGTGTATCGTGGTGTTTGCCGATACCATTTTTGATTCGGAATCCGAGGTTTCGGTGGAAGATTCCGATGCGGTAATCTGGCTGAAGGAAGTGGAGGATCCCTCACGCTTCGGTGTGGCCGTGCATGAAGGGGACAAGATCACCGATTTTGTAGAGAAACCGGAAGAGCCGATCTCGAACCTGGCGATCATCGGGGTTTACTATTTCAAGGAGGCCGCCGACATCAAAAAGGAGATCAAGTACCTGCTGGACAACAAGATTATCGGCAAAGGCGGAGAGTACCAGCTGACCGACGCCCTGGACCGGATGCTTAAAGACAACAAGATTTTTAAAAAAGCCACTGTCGATGAGTGGCTGGACTGCGGCACCCTGCCGGCCTGGAGAGAAACTTCGTCCGTGATATTACAAAAAGAGCAGCAACAGCATCCCTACAATGTGGATGACTATCCGGACACCACGATTCACGAGCCAGTATATATCGGCGAAGACGTGCAGATCGAGGGCTGCACCATCGGTCCCAATGCCAGCATCGCCGACGGCTGTTCCCTGAAAAATTCCACTGTTGAAAACAGTATCGTCCGTTCCAATACCACGATTGAAGACAGTCAGATCGAGAACTCCACCATCGGGCAACACGTGGAGCTGAAGAATGTAAACCAGGAGGTGCACGTCGGGGACCACTCAAAAATCGGTATGGAGGTATAAATGGTCGTGAGTCATGGGTTCTGAGTCATGAGTCGTGAGTCATGGGTAATGAGTTCTGGGGCATGATGAAGTTCCCCGTTGCATCAGTCAAAATCCGGGACCTCCGGGTAATGCTGTCTGCCGGGGGTTTTTAGTGACGGATCCGCACGACTCACTACGTTCACCTTATTGCTGTTTGCTAAATAAAGTCCTCAAAGGGGCGTTCCTGATCCGCTTCGCGAAGCGTCTTATGCACTTCTTCATGATGTCCCTCCGGCTCCAGGTGAATGGTGACGATCACATCCCCGCGCACACCGTCAATCAGGCGACGTTCGAGGATCGTGGCATCTTCGTGCGCCTGTTTGAGGCTCACCCCTTTTTCGAACAGGGCGTGCAGTTCAATCCATGTGGTGTTGCCCGTGGTGCGGTGCCGGAGATTGTGGATCTGGATCATCGATCCCGGAAGCTCCTCCTCCAGGATATTGCGGATCTTTTGATCGCGCATGGGGTCCCGGCTGTCCATCAGCCCGTCGATGGAGTACTTCAACAGTTTGAATCCTTCGTACATGATGAACAGGGCCAGCCCGACTCCGACGATCGAGTCGAGTGCTTCCCATCCCGTAACCTTGATGATCAGCAGGGTTACCACCACTCCAAGACTGGTCCACACGTCGGTGAGGGTGTGCCGGGCGTTGCTGATCACCATCATGTTGTTTTCGCGCCGGCCGACCTTCATCAGGTATCGCCCGAGAAAAAAATTGATCACCGCAGCTCCCCCCAGCAGATAGATACCCGTGGTGAGCTCCTGCAGGTTGTAGCCGGTCAGGTAGGTATGTACCGACTGGTAGATAATGGTAATCCCTGCAATGAGAATGACCGCTCCCTCCACGCCCACGGAAAGAAATTCGACGCGCTCGTGTCCATAGAGGTGCTTGTCGTCAGCCGGCTTGTTACTCAGCAGAAATCCGTAGTACACAAACGCCACGGCAAGTACATGGATAAACGATTCGGCGGCATCGGAGAGGGCCGTCGTGGAGTTGGTGACAATGAATCCACTGCTTTTGATCACCAGCAGGCCAAACGAGACGACCAAGCTGATGCGAAGTGCAATTTTGGAGTTTGATTTAATCAAAATAACGGATGCTGGCGTTGCCCTGATTTTACCCCGAAAATATTGGGTAAAGAATATCTGAAAGCAAGTTCTAATGTTATTATTTTTACGCTCATTTGAAGAACCTGAACAGGAAACGATTATTGCTTTTGCAGGATATCGAGCCAAAACACCAAGAGGTATTCAAGGTAATCTCGGAAGCCGGTGCCGCACTGGATCAGCCGGTTTATGTGGTTGGGGGGTATGTGCGCGATTACTTTCTCCAGCGCGAAAAGGAGAACGACAAGATGGATATCGATTTCGTTACGGTGGGCTCGGGCATACATATAGCCCGCGAAGTGGCGAATCGACTTGGAACCGACAAGGTGGCGGTGTTCAAACAGTTCGGTACGGCCCAGGTGCGGTATGATGAACTCGAACTGGAGTTCGTCGGTGCGCGCAAGGAGAGTTATCGTCGCAACTCCCGTAAACCAATAGTTGAAGACGGCACCTTGCAAGATGACCAGCTTCGCCGAGATTTTACGATCAACGCGCTCTCGTGGTCGCTCAACAAGGAGAATTTCGGTGAACTTATTGACCCGTTTGGGGGCATACAGGACCTGAAAAAGCAGTTGATCCGCACCCCGGTAGACCCGGAGCAGACATTTGACGACGATCCCCTGCGGATGCTCCGGGCAATCCGGTTTGCCACCCAGCTGAATTTTGATATCGAGAAAAACACCTACAAGGCGATCGGGGAGATGGCCTCCCGCATCGGGATCGTCTCCAGGGAGCGGATCATCGAAGAAGTAAACAAGATTGTGATGGCCCAGAAACCCTCGATCGGGTTCTCATACCTGTTCCGGACCGGCCTCCTCAAAGAGTTTTTCCCGGAGATGCACGACCTTCACGGGGTGCGCGAGGTGCGGGGCGTTCGCCACAAAGATAACTTCTGGCACACGCTGAAGGTGCTGGACAATGTGGCGGTGATGAGCGACAACCTCTGGCTGCGCTGGGCCGCAATCATGCACGATATCGCCAAGCCGGCTACTCAGCGTTTCGAGGAGGGCACCGGCTGGACGTTTCACGGGCATGATGCCGTGGGGGCAAACTGGGTGGAATCGATATTCCGCCGGCTGGGGCTGCCGCTGGACGAGCGGATGCGGTATGTGCGAAAGCTGGTGCGCCTGCATCTGCGACCCATCGCACTGGTCTCGGATGAAGTGACCGACAGTGCCGTACGGCGGCTGCTCTACGAGGCGGGAGACGATATCGACGACCTGATGACACTCTGCCGGGCGGATATCACCAGTAAAAATGAGCACAAGGTGCGGCGCTACCAGAACAACTTCGACCGCGTGGAGCAGAAACTCAAAGAAGTGGAGGAGAAAGACCGCCTGCGGCAGTGGACCAATCCCATAAGCGGGGATGAGATTATGGAAACATTTGACCTGGAGCCGGGTCCCGTTATCGGTGACATAAAAAACGCCATAAAGGAGGCGATCTTGGACGGGAAAATTCCCAACGAGCATGATGCCGCTTTCGACTACATGATGGAGATCAAGGATCAGTTCGTCAGCGACCAGTGACCAGTGTGTGGTGATTCATGAATTTTTGTACCGTAGTTCTCTGATAAATGGATGCCGAGCAAGTACATGGTTACCGGCAGTTTACGTAATTCGATCGTTGATTCGTATGCTTGACAATGTATTGATATTGACACACTCTGAATAACTGATCAACTGACACGAACACTATGAACTGGATTGCCGACTCTTTTGCCAAGATCAACCTGGGACTTCACGTCCTGGAACGGTTGCCGACCGGGTATCACCGTATCGAGACGGGATTCTGTTTTATCAACTGGAGTGACCGGTTCGAGGTGCGGAAGGTGTCGCGCTGGCAGCTGGAGATGGATACCGACGACGAAACCATCACGACAGGGGAGGACAACCTCATAAACCGGGCGATCGAGCAGCTCAGGCGGTATGTCGACATCAAAAACGCCTACCATATCAAGGTGGACAAGCGGATACCGGCCGGGGCGGGTCTCGGCGGGGGCAGCAGCAATGCGGCCACAATTTTACGGATACTCAACAAAATTGAGGAGCTCGGCCTTTCGGATGATGAGCTGATCGACCTGGCCCGGGATCTGGGTGC
>JAWVZC010000315.1:0-5177 GCA_033722415.1 Balneolaceae bacterium
GATCCGAGCCTGAACCCGGACGGGCTGAACCGGTTTGCCCACTGGGCGAATACCCGCAAAAGCAAGACCCTGGTGGACGACCCCAATAACTGGGAACAGAACGAACCGTGGCCGAGCGGGCGTACCAACCACTACTGGTTTGACCTGAACCGCGACTGGATGCTGGTGCAGCATCCGGCCAGCCAGAACCGCATTCGGATGTTCCACCACTGGAAGCCCAATATCCTGACCGATCACCATGAAATGGGCAGTAACGCCACCTATTTCTTCCAGCCTGGCGTTCCCTCGCGTACCCATCCCCTCACACCCGATCGCAACCAAAACCTCACCGAGGCGATCGCCGAGTACCACGCAGAAATACTGGACCGGAACAAGCGGCTCTACTACAGCAAGGAGAACTACGACGATTTCTATTACGGGAAAGGATCGACCTATCCCGACATCAACGGCAGTATCGGTATTTTGTTTGAGCAGGCCAGCTCCCGCTCTCACGCCCAGGAGACGATCCACGGAGTGCTGAAGTTCCCCTTCACCATAAAGAACCAGTTCCTGACCACGCTCTCCACCCTGGAAGCGGCACAAAACCTGCGCCCGGAGATTCTGAACCACCAGCGCACCTTCTTCCGGGAGGCCCGGCAGCAGGCGGAACGCTCGTCTGTCAAGGCGTATGTGTTTGGTACGGGGGATGATCGCGCCCGCAGCTATCACCTGGCCGAAATGATGGCCCGCCACGATATCCGGGTTCACGAGCTGGGCGAAAGTCTCACCGCCGGCGATGAAACCTTTGAGGCCGGTTCTTCCTATATCGTCCCCGCCAACCAGTACCAGTACCGGTTTATCGAGGCGCTCTTTGAACGGCGCACCTCGTTCCCCGACAGCCTGTTCTACGATGTCTCGGCCTGGACCATGCCGTACGCCTTCAACCTGCCGTTTGCCGAGCTCGACAGCCGTGCCTACAGCAGCAGCCAGCTTGGGACCCGGGTACAGGTCGGAGATCGCCCGAAAGGGGAAGTGGTCGGCGGGGAAACCGACTTTGCCTACGTCTTTGAGTGGGACGAGTACTACGCTCCGCGCGCCCTCTACCGGATCCAGGAGAAGGGAGCTCGGGTAAAGGTGGCCTCCGAACCGTTCACCGCAGTTACGGCCAACGGTGTCAACCGTTTTGACTACGGAAGCATCCTGGTACCGATTGGGCCGCAGGATATCGATGCGGAGGTTATCCATGACTGGGCGCGCACTGCCGCCGAGCATGACGGTCTGCGGGTCTACGCGGTAAACACCGGGTTGACGCCCAGTGGTATCGACCTGGGCAGCGGCTCATTTGAGGATATCGACCAGCCGAAAGTGGCGATTCTCGCCGGCAGCGGCCTTAGTTCGTACGAAGTGGGGGAAGCCTGGCACCTGCTGGACCAGCGCTACGAGATGCCCGTCACCCTGCTTACGAAAGACCGAATCGACGATACCGACCTGGGCAGGTATACGGCCATCGCCATGGTGGACGGCTGGTACGGAGACCTTTCGGAGGATGATATCAGCAAACTGAAGCAGTGGGTGGAAAACGGCAGTACCCTGATCGCCACTAAGGATGCCGTCGAGTGGGTCAGCGAAAAAGGCTTTGCCAACATCTCGTTTACAGAGGATGAAGATTCGAAAAATGGAGAACAAAACGGGGAGACCGAACCCAAACCGTACGCCACGATGGATGAGCGACGGGGCGCCCAGTATATCGGCGGGGCGATTTTCAACGCCGAACTGGACAGGACCCATCCCCTCGGGTACGGCTACAATGATGACGAGATCACCGTATTCCGCAACAGCACCATCTTCATGGAAAAGTCAGACAACCCGTATGCCACCCCGCTGCGCTATACCGAAAATCCGCTGGCCAGCGGCTATATCTCCGAAGAGAATGCCGAGACCCTGCAGGGGACGGCGGCCATCGTCGTCAGCAGCCTGGGCAGCGGCAAGGTGATTGCGATGACCGACAATCCCAATTTCCGCGCCTTCTGGTATGGCACCAACAAGCTGTTTGCCAACGCCATCTTCTTCGGCGAAACGATCAGTGGGGCCTCAACCAGCAGGTATGGCAATGAATAGGTGGTAAAAAACCATGGCAATGATGGAGTACACCTTCACGGTGTGCTCCATCTTATTTAGGGCTTCCTCAAAAAGTAACGATCGCTGCTTTCCGATGGCAGAGATGTTCCTTTTTGTGTGAACAAAAAGGAACCCAAAAAATCACCGGCGGTGGATTTCTTCGCCTGGCTGCACTTCGCTGCGGCTAAAAGAAACCCAGATGTTTCCGCTGGCAGCTCCTCTTGGCTAGAAGAGATTTCCCGCACCACGGGACTTTCCCAGAATCCTCTGCAGGGTTTCTTTCTTAACGCCTGCGCTGCGTTTGCCCGGGCGGCTCAGAAATCGCAAGGCCGGGGAAGGGAGAAATCCCGGGATAAAGAATGTAATAAAATGAGTACGAGAAGATGGTGCATACCGGCCTTTGAAATTTTGTTGGTACAGTGACCGGAGCCGGAGCGTAACGTCCCGACGGCTGTCGGGTCTGTTTGAGATCCGCGTTTGCCAGCAGATCGAGTTAAATGGTTTTAACCCGAATGTTGTCAGGAGCAAGGAACGCAAGAAAATTCACCAGCTTGTGCTACCAAGCCTTGTGCGAAGTAGTAGCGAGAATTTTTGGTGTCTAGTTCGCCAGTCCCCACCATTGTCGGGGTTTTCATCGGCGAAAAAATAAACACTACCAAAAAGGGTATCCAAAAACCATGTAAGCGATATGGCCAATATTTGTTAACTCGAGTTGATGTAAACGTATGTTGTACCACTAAGGCACAATATTGTCATAATCGGACCCAGCAATGCACCTTCTTTGGGCAAATAAAGGAAATTCCTTGCACACAAATACCTCATGATTACCTCTATCTGATTGATAGCAAATGAGTTAAAGTGGGCGTGAGGATGCCCTATTTAAAGCAACGTAACCCTTCTTGGAATCGCTGATGTGCCCCGGCGAAGGTGCAATTCACCGGAATGTAGAACGCACCCGTGCTGGTTTTTACTGACGTTGCACGGGCAGCGGCTCCTTCTCAAAATCGAATTCGTTCACCCACCCGGCGTTCATCTGTTCGCCGGACATGTAGCGATGGTAAAAGTTGGCGGTTCCGTCGTCCATATAGCGGTAGTCGTCAAACACGTACCCGCGACCGAACATCCGGGGATCCCCCTGCTGCTTCAGCCTGCGATAGAGCTCAGATTTCAGATCATCTCGTTTACCGGCATAGGCCGGATCGTGGGCCAGGTTGTGCAGGCAGTCCGGGTCCTCCTTGATGTTGTAGAGCTCTTCGGCAGGTCGCTTTCCGAAATTCCACTCCCAGAAATGGTACATGCCGGGCGTGGTGCGGTGATCCAGGACGTAGGTTTTCGTGGGACTGCCGTCGGTATTGAGGTATCCCGTCTCCGGGTTTCCGACCGGCCAGCGATCCGGTTCGAAGTTGCGCAGGTAGAGCATGTCGCCCCGGATAATACCGCGCACCGGGTAGCCCCAGTCGTACGGCCGGCCCACATCGTGCCGCTCCTTGCCCAGCAGGATATGGTCGCGCGCCGGATTCACCTTTCCCGTCGATTCCGAGTAAAAAATGTCCGTCAAACTGCGACCCACTGTCGGATGCATCCCGGTTTGGGTCCAGTTGAGGCCGGCCAGTTCGATAAGGGTCGGGGCGAAATCGGCAAAACTGACGAAGTCATCGACGATACGGCCCGGGTTCTCAATCCCTTCCGGCCACATAATAGCCAGTGGCATGTGGGCCGAATGCTCGTAGGTCTGTCCCTTGATACGGGGAAACGGCATGCCGTTGTCGGCGGTTACGACCACCAGGGTGTTAGCCAGCTCTCCGCGCTCCTCCAGCGTGGCCAGCATGCGTCCCAGGTGCCAGTCGAAATGTTCTATCTCCAGGGCGTAATCCAGCATGTCGGTCCGTACCGAATCGGTATCGGGCCAGAACGTCGGTACGTTGTCAATTTCATCAGGCTGTTTGCCGGCGATTGTGATCCCGGTACCGTACTCATATCGCCGGTGCGGTTCGTACCCGCCGTACCAGAACGCGAATGGTTTGTCTCCCGAACGCGATTCCAGGAATGACGTAAAATTGGCCGCATAATCGTTCCCCGAGATTGCTCCCGTGGGCGGTTCCGCCTGGTGCTGCTCGTAGGGTTGCCCGGCCAGGTGGCGGGGGTCTCCACCGGGGGTCTCCGCAATGCCGGGAGCCCATCCCTTGCCGGTGTGTCCCACGTGATAACCCTGTTCCGCCAGTACCTCGGTATACACTTTGAACTTTAGGGGAAATCTCGGCCAGTGGTTGGCGGCCTCCTCGAGCTGCCAGGAGTTGCGGCCGGTCAGGATGATGGATCGTGAAGGCGCGCATTTCGGGTTCGGAGTGTATGCCCGGGTGAACAGCAGTCCCTCTTCGGCTACGCGGTCAAACACCGGGGTGTCGATCCAGTCGGTACCGTAGGCCCCCATGTGGGGATAGGAGGCGTCATCGGCAATGGCAAACAGGATGTTGGGCCGGTCGTCGGGCTGTGCCGCTGCGGTTGAACCAACCTGTACAAGAACGACCAGAACCAACATAACAATGGCTGCTGATATTATCCTTTTAAACCAATACCTATTCATGGATGATTTCATCGAGTTCTATGTTGCATGCAGGAAACTTTTACCTAGTGGTGTTATGCTCCCTTTTCCCCTCACGCGGAGAAAAACTCGGTTAACGACTCCTAGAAGAGATCGTTGAATTACTGTTATTTCGACCTCTCCACATCCTCCCTGTTCATTTTATTTCCGCTCCAATCGGAAACGCATCCGAGGGAACACGGGCCTCGTTCATGATCTGATTAATCCGTTCCACAATATCGGGATGCTGGTCGACAACATTATTTTCTTCCCCGATATCTTGCTCCAGGTTGTGGAGTTCGATCGGCGCCTCCGGGTTTTCATTGACGTTGAGCCTAATCCCTTTCCATGTACCCATGCGAACCGCCTGTTTTCCGCCCCGAGCCGGGAACTCCCAGTAGAGGTACTCATGCTGTTGCTGCTGATTCCGGCCGGTAAGTGCCGGCACCATCGAAATGCCGTCGATGTTCGGGGGAACCGTTACCCCTGCCAGCTCGGC
>JAWVZC010000316.1:0-5162 GCA_033722415.1 Balneolaceae bacterium
AGGTGGTGCAGTTTACCGTGGGCTTTTCACTTTCCAGGTTTTCGATCTTGGCCAGCAGTTCGCTGTTGATGGTTCCCACCATCTCCATCATCTGCCGGGTGATCTCTTTCTGGGGCTTGTCTTCCTCAGCAAAATTTTCGGGATTGTGACAGTGGGTGCAATTAACACCCAGCGATCGCGAGAAGCCGAACTCCATAATGCGAAGAAGCCGACCGGCCGGCACCTTTTTGAACACTTCGATATTCTGATAAACTTCCGCCGAAGGACGGTCTTCCATCCCTTTTATCTCCTCTCGCAGCCGCGCGAGTACCTGCTCCTGATCAAACTCAATGGTATCGGCCCGAATCGTTTCCGTATTCAGGGCTCCTTCGAATTGCGCTTGCTCCTCACCGGGAGACAGCGATGAATCTTCCCGTTCCATCCATCCGAATGCAGTAAGCAGTGTAAGCAGTGGTATGAGCAGGAGTAATGTTTTCATAAGCATCCCGATACATTTGATTTTTCCGGCTCCCGTTGTCTTCCTCTACCATAGATATGCCGGTTTTTGTCAAACAGTAACCCCATACTAATTAACCGATAAATAATCAGAGTGCCTGTAAAAATATGTATCATTTCGAAAAGACGAAGGGATGCCGCCCATTCTCGATCCAGTTCCCATCTGACTCGCCCGTTGGGGATGGACTTTTATTATTATACTACCACAGAAATCACCTTTAATTTACCACTCCGGAAAATGGATGATAACCAGGGTAACGGCCGGGATCGTATCCGGCAGTACTACCGATGCTTTAAAAAGGCGGACAGGGAGACCCTTTCCGGTTTGCTGGTGCCTGACTTCCGCCATCGGAGCGAATACGCCACCTATACCGACCGGGAAGCGATGCTTGACGATATCTGGCCCCCGTGGGCCAGACGTGGGCTCGCAATATTCGGATCTTTGGAGAGGGCCCGGAATTTATGGTCCGCTACGAGGTGACCGGTGAAGGCCGCCCTGCGACTGCAATGGCCGAATACATCCGGTTTGAAGGAGACAAGATCGCCGAAATCGAGGTGTATACAGGCCGGGAGCTTGATTGAAAGGATCCCGTTTTTCGTTTTTTGACAAACAAGGCTGACGATTTTAACCAGCTTTGTTGAATTTTATTGAAAAAGCCGTTTCCCAGTTTCAGGTTTGATGTTTCAAGATCACGCGGGAATTGAATTCTCGCGCTAGTGATGCCCTTTTCACCTTTCACTTTTCACGTCTGCCGTCTTCCGTTTAACGATCAGTCATTCACTTCTCAGACTGTCAACCGGATTCGTCAGGGCTACTTTCACTGATTGATAACTGACCGTCAGTACCGAGAGAAACACAATGATCAATCCCGCCAGCAGATAGTTTGAGACGCCGTTGGGTATTCGGTAGGCATAGTCCTGTAGCCAGCGCTCCGCCAGCATATATCCGACCGGTACCGCCAACAAAAATGAAACGATTACGACGCCAAAAACCTCCCGATTGAAGAGCAGGAGTATATCGGAAAATGTAGCCCCCAGCACCTTTCGGATGCCCATCTCCTTGTTGCGCTTTTCGGCGTTGAACGCCGCCAGGCTGAACAACCCCATGCAGGCGATAAAAATGGCCATCAGGGAAAACCCCGAAAATACGGCCCGTTGCCTCCGGTCGTTTTCGTAGAGCCGGGCAAACTGCTGATCCAGGAAGAAATACTCCATGGGATACAGCGGTGAAAACTCGTTCCATCTCTCTTCAATTGCCGCCAGCGTTTCGCTTATATGCTCCGTATCTACGTTTACCAGAATTTCACGCCGATCCTGGTTCATGGACACCACCAGCGGGGCGATCGGCTGGTGGAGCGACTCATAGTTGAAGTTTTCCACCACGCCGATCACTTTCTTCACCGTTGAATCCCGAAACTGATTTTCGAACCGCTTGCCCAGGGCTTCTTCCGGCGTCCAACCGAACCTATCGGCCGCCGCTTTGTTAATCACCACGGCACCGGCAGAATCTGTTGAGAAAGAGGGATCGAAATCGCGCCCGGCCAACATCTCCAGACCGAGCACCTCGGTAAAATTGTAATCGGCGTACAGTGTTTTCAGGGTATGGGTCTCATCCCAGTTTTCACCGGCACGGAACCGGTAGTTGTCAAAAAAACCGCCAGGCGTGCCCGACAGGACACTTGCGATTTTTACACTGGGAAGACGTTCAATCTCTTCCATAAAAGGTTCAAGATGTTGAACGATGTCATTATTGTTTATAGCAATATTGAGAAGCTGATCCGGCTGAAATCCCAGCGACTTGCCAGCGACGTAGTCCAGTTGCCGGTTTACGATCAACGTGCCGATTATAAGCAGGCTCGAAACGGCGAACTGGAAAACGATCAGTCCTTTTCTAACAAGCACCTGTGAGGAACCGAAACTGATCTTTTCTTTCAACGCTTTAATGGGTTGAAACGAGGAGAGGAACAAGGCCGGATAGGTTCCGGCCAGCAGTCCGGTGATCACCAATATCACAACCGTAGCAGCGATCACCTCGACGGATAACAGGTCGATGGCGATCAGTTTCCCGAGAAGCTGCTCAAACCGGGGGAGCATGCTGTAAACGGCTGCGAATGAAGCCAGCCCGGCCGCAAAGGTGATCATCAAAGCCTCTCCAAGAAACTGAATCAAAAGGTTGAATCGCTGGGCTCCGAGCGTCTTGCGTATCCCGATCTCCCTGGCACGGTTGATCGACCGGGCCGTAGCCATGTTGACAAAATTTACGCAGGCCACGACGATGATCAGCAAGGCGACGATTCCGAACATATAGAGCACCGCTTTGCTGCCGTGGCTGACCTGCCAGTCGAAGGTGGTGTCGTCGGCAAAATAGATCTCTCCCAGCGGCTGCAACGCCAGGCCGATACGACGGTTATTCCGGGCCATATCCTCCCCGAAATATTTGTCCATAAATACCGGCAACTGATCCTCCAGGTCCTGCGGATCGAACCGGGGAGCGAGCAATACGTAGGTGTGCAGCGTATTCCACCACCACCTGCCGTAAAATTCGGCATTCCTGAAGGTTTCCATGCTGGCCAGCAGGTCAAAATCGATATGGGAGTTATAGTCCACCGGTTTTCTGAACACGCCGGTAATTTCGAATTCCGTCTCCCCGTCGACCCGCAGCGTTCTTCCCAGCGGATTCGCCGAGCCGAAATATTTCCGGGCAACGGTCTCGGATAGGACCACCGTATGGGGCCGTTGCAGGGCCGTCTCCGGGTCTCCTTTTACCAGCGGCCACGAGAACACACGAAATACATTGGCATCGGTTATATACAACCGGTTTTCCATAAACTTTTTATCGCCGATCTCGACAAGCCCGTCCGCCGGCATCAGTCGGGTCGCTTCCTGCACCATCTCCGGGAAATCATTGGCCAGCGCATCCCCGAACGGGGCAGAGGTAATACCCACTTTGCGGGGATCCGTATCGGCGTCCATAATACGCACGACCCGGTAGATACGGTCGCTCTTTTCGTGAAACCGGTCGTATTTCAGTTCATTTTGAACAAACAGGTAGATCAGCAGGCAGCAGATGATGCCGATGCTCAACCCGAGGATGTTGATCCCGGTATAGAGCTTGTTGTTTAGCAGGGTGCGGCGGGCCACTGTTATATAATTGGGCAGAAGCGATAGCAGTAACGACTTCTGTTTCCAGGGCGGCGTCGGACCGGCCTTCTGGGTCGCTCGCGATTTGTAGAGTTCGTCACCGATCGTCTCCGGCTCGCCGATCCTATCCACCGTTTTTTGAAAAGCTTCCTCTTCCGAAAGCCCCCCGGCTTTCAGCCGGCCGATCTCCTCCCGGAGGTGCGACTCCAGCTCGGCCACGTCGCCGTCTTCGAAAGCGGGATTTCTTCGGAGCCGGCGCTTCCACTTCGTTATTGCATTTTCCAATTCAAACATATTGTTTCGTTTATCGACCGACGACGGAAGTCCGAAGACCGTTCTCGCGGTCGGCGGGCTGTAGTCCTCATTCGCTTCTCAAACTGTGCACCGGATTCAATCTCGCCGTTTTAACCGCCTGGTAGCTGATGGTCAAAAATGTAATCGCAAGCAGGATAAAACCGGCATACAGGAATGCGGCAGCCCCCACGTCGATCTTGTAGACAAATCCCTGCAGCCAGCGGTTCATGCCCCACCAGGCCACCGGCATTCCGACCACCAGGGCCAGAGAGATTAGTTTCATGAAATCGTATGACAGCAGCCCGATGATCTGCGTTACGGACGCACCCAGCACTTTGCGAACCCCGATCTCTTTCCTCCGTCTTTCAGCGGTATAGGCAGCCAGCCCGAACAGTCCCAGGCATGCGATGACGATCGTCAGCAGGGCAAAGTAGGTGACCGTCCGCGCCATTTTATGGTCGGAGCGGTGCATCTGCTCGAATTTGTCGTCAAGGAATGAATATTCCAGCGGATAGGAGGCAACCTGGCTGTTCCACACCTCTTCGATATGGTTCAACACCTGAGCGGTCTGTGCCGTATTGATCCGGAGGGAGGCGAATTTGTGGTACTGCACCGGGGTTATGAAAAACATGACGGAATAGGTATCATGGCGCAGATCGTACAGGATCATATCGTTTACGACCCCCTTGACCGTACCCGAAAACTCTTGCCACTTTACCGTTCTCCCCAATAGTTCGTCCGGGCTTTCCAGTCCCGCTTCCCGAACCGCCATCTCGCTCATTATAAACTCCGCCCTGCCCTGTTCGGTCACTGGCGTTGAGATATCGGAGCCGGCCAGCAGTTTGAGGTCGTACGTTTCCAGGAAGTCCGGATCTATGTAATACCGGGCCATGGATAGCTCATCCTCCAGTCCGGAAAGATCGAACATACTGTGGCTGGTGCCGCTGGTGGGTACGGTCGAGGAGCTGGTTACATTCAGCACTCCCGAATGGCGCGTCCATTCCGTCTTCAGGACTTCAAACCGGTCCCGGGCCTCCGGATTCAGCGGTAACGTCAGGATCTGCTCCCGCGCGTAGCCCAGGGGCTTGTTTTTGATCAATTCGATCTGCTGATAGATGATAATGGTGGAGATAATGAGTATGGCTGATACGGTAAATTGGGATACAACCAGCGCCCTCCTCATCCAGCCTCCCCCGCTAATACCCCTGTAACGGCTTTTCAGCACTTCAACC
>JAWVZC010000317.1:0-5155 GCA_033722415.1 Balneolaceae bacterium
GTTTGTGGATTCGATCGTCACCGGTCGCGAGCCGTACCCGAACGCCCGGCAGTCGGCCAACTGGACCTGCGTGGGGCTGCTGGCGCACGAGTCGGCGATGGACGGCGGGGCCATCAAGCACCTGCCGGAGTTTACGCTGTCGGAGTAACATGCGCTATGTAATCATACCATATGCAATTAACTGTATTATCTCGTCAATCTAATCTATTAACAAATCAATCTGGATGAGGGTACCCCCCTATTCACTCGTTTAATACTGTCAGGTAATGCGGAATAACATCTGAAACATCAACAGTTTTATTCGGAGAATCTATTAATCCCATACCCTAGGAACAGGATCCCCGCAATGACGAGGCGGGGATTTTTTTATGATTTCAAAAAAAATTATAGGGTGCCTTTCTCTGTGTCCGTTTTAATATGTTATAATATTGGGTATTTTCAATTATCAGTGGATTAATTGTTGTGTTTAGCAAGTAAACTGGCCACTTTGTTAGCAAGGGGATGAAATGGGGAAAGCTAAAGCAGATCATACATATCAGATAGAGCAAATTGTTGAAGGCGATGAACAGGCCTTTAAAAAAATTTTTCTGTTCTATTACGAATCACTTTGCAATTTCTGTTGGCGGTACACAAAATCGGGGGCCGTTTCCGAAGACCTGGTGCAGGAGGCATTTGCCGATCTGTGGAGGCTGAGGCAAACGCTGGATCCTGCCAAGTCGATCCGTGTATACCTGTATCAGGCGGTGAAACACAAAGCCCTCGATTATCTGGATCATCAAAAAGTGGTTCGCCAGCACCAGAAAAGTCACCGTCGTGATCATAGCGGGCATGTTGCTCCGTCGAGACCTAAAAAAGAAGATAAACAATTCATAAGGTCCGCACGTCAGGCTATCGATAACCTTCCCACAAGAGCACAGCAAGTGTATGTGCTGCATCGCGAGGATGGTTTGACCTACCGGGAAATTTCCGCAGTCATGGATATTTCAATCAAGACGGTAGAATCCCAGATGAGCAGGGCACTGGATATGCTGCGTAACGAATTACGGGATGTGTTCCCGGATGAGGTCACAGAGCGGACAATCGCCAAAATTTTTTCCATCAGGTCCACGGGAATCGAGTAAATACACCATAACGAGTATTCAGGCTGCTGCCTGGAAATAGCGTACGATTGGCTTATAATAAAAAAAATTACAGGGGCTAGTCGCGAATACTCGTATTACTAACAGAATCAATGGAATAACGAAAATACCAAATGGATAACGAATTACTGCAGAGGTATTTGTCGGGGTTGTGCAACGAAACCGAAATTAAACAGGTCGAAGGCTGGCTTGAAGAGTCAACGGAGCACCGGAAAATGATGAATGAATATCAGAAAATATGGAATGTATCTCCGGGTAAGCGGATTGAGGTCGACTCACATGAGGCCTGGGATTCTTTCAGTAATCGGTACATCGGTACCCCGGAACAACAGTTGCACTCCGACCCGCAAAACAAGGTTTTTCAGGTAAACAGCAAACACGTTGCAGGCAGCAGAAAAAAGTCAGCTGCCAGGCTCACTATATATTCCATTGCCGCCGCTGCCGTTCTGGTAATTGCTTTTCTTTTTTATTCCAACAATGTAACTCCGGATACCAGCGTACAACCAAAACTGGTAAGCCAGGAAATCACTACGGATAAAGGACAGCGTACGACAGTCCGGCTTTCCGACGGTACTCGGATCCATCTGAACGCGGAGAGTAAACTGTCAGTACCGCAGGATTATATGGCCGACAGACGTGAAGTGCATCTTCAGGGTGAGGCTTATTTTGAGGTGATTACAAATAAACAGAAACCATTTTTCGTACATACCGGTGAGTCGGTAACCCGCGTGCTGGGTACGAAGTTCAATGTAACTGCGTACCCAGCAGATGAGAATGTTCAGGTGGTGGTGGCCGAAGGGAAAGTGGCATTGGGGGCAGGAAAGGATGACGAGGCTCCCGAGGTACAATTGACGACGAAACAAAAAGGAACCATTTCAAAAAACGGGAAAATATTGGCCTCAAAGATATCAAGGCTGGATATCTACCTGGACTGGAGTAAAGGTAATCTTACCTTCCATGACGCACCCATGGATGAAGTAAAAAATAAGCTCGAGCGATGGTATGATATCAATGTGGTTATCGATGATCGTGTTCTGGTCACAGGCCGCCGTCTGACAGGGTCTTTCCAGGATGTATCGATGAAAAGCGTCTTGAATTCGATTGCGCTCTCTCTGGAACTGTCCTATACACAAGATGGACGAACAATAACTTTTAAAATTCCAAATCAAGCTAAACAGTAAATACAATCAGAATCAAAAAATAACGGGATTAATGTTATGGGAAAACATATACTGAAGCAGTTTTTGCCCTATGTTAATAAATTATTCCACCTGATTCTTTTTATTGGATTATTTGTGGGAATATCTTTTGGTCAGAGCAATGAGAAAAGCAGGGTGGCCACCATCCAGGATATCGGCAGTCTCTATGAGAATGGCACGCAGATAAATTACGATCTCTCCAACTCAGCGGTGCTGAACAAGATTATCACTGTTCAGCTAACGAGGGAGACGCTGCTTGGAGCTGTCACGGAGATAGCCCGGAAAGCTGATTTAGAGCTGGTATATAACAGCAAGCTACTGGCTACGAAAAAACAGAAAATTGATCTGGCAGTACATCAAATTACTGTGGAAAAAGCATTGTGGAATGTACTCAAAGGTACAGGGCTCCGGTTTGCCATCTCTGCGGAAAAACAACTTATTCTGCTGAGAAGCAACCTGCAGCGGGCACCGGATAACCAGGAAATCATGCTCGAGATGGTATCCGGGCAGGTAACCGATGCCAATACGGCGGAGACACTGCCAGGGGTTAATGTTGTTGTGAAAGGAACGTCGACAGGTACGGCAACAAATTCCGAAGGTGAATTTGAGCTGCAGGTGCCTAGTTTGCAGGATACGCTGGTGTTCTCCTTTGTTGGGTATCAAACTACCGAAGTGCCTATTAATGGAAGATCAAGTATAGATGTAAATCTGCAGCCGCAGGCGATATCCGGTGAAGAGCTAGTTGTTGTGGGATATGGGACGCAACAACGGCAAAGCGTAACAGGAGCGGTTGAACAGATTGGAGGGGAGGACCTCGCAAGCCAACCTTCCGTTCAAACATCTTCAGCGTTGATGGGTAAAGTATCCGGTGTCCAGGTTATACAAGATTCCGGGCAGCCGGGCGAAAACCAGGGGACCATTCGTATTCGCGGTACAGGTACGCTTGGCAATTCAAATCCTTTGGTACTTATCGATGGCGTGCCGGGTGATATTGACGATGTCCCCTCATCCGATATTGAAAGCATCTCTGTGCTTAAAGATGCCGCTTCCGCTGCTGTATATGGTTCCAGAGCAGCAAACGGTGTAATCCTTATAACCACAAAACGCGGTCAGGGTGAGGATCTGCGTGTTAATTACAGGGGCTTTGTTGGATGGCAGGAAGCCACTAATCAACCGGAATTTGTTGATGGCGGAACGTTCATGAAACTGGAAAACCTGGGTGCCACCAATTTGGGAAAAGCTCCGATCTGGAACGAAAGTTATATCCAGAACTGGGAAGCCAACGCGCCCTCTGATGAATTCCCGAATACCGACTGGGTGGATGCGGTATTTACGGAACCCGCATTCCAGCAGAAACAGCATCTTGGTATTTCGGGCGGAAGTGAAAATATCCGTTATCTGGGTTCATTGACTTATGATGAGGAAAATGGAGAAGTGGCCAACTTTTCGTTTAAACGGTACTCCATCCGG
Source organism: Balneolaceae bacterium (assembly GCA_033722415.1). Taxonomy (GTDB): domain Bacteria; phylum Bacteroidota; class Rhodothermia; order Balneolales; family Balneolaceae; genus JAMQKA01. The sequence goes on from JAWVZC010000317.1 coordinate 3,809, forward strand.
TTAAATACGGATGTTAATGTTTCCGAAAAGTTCAGTTTCGATGTAGATCTTAATCTCCAGAGAAATGATAAGAAAGAACCCTCCGCAAACTTAAATGATATTACCCGGCAGGCTTACAGGGTACCGCCGGTATTCGCGGATGTTTATTCACACGGAGGATGGGGGCCCGGCTGGAATGGCTTTAATCCGGTTGCTTTTATCCATGACGGAGGTTTGCAAACCGAAGAGGTCAATAAAGTCAGAGGTCGTTTGCAGGCTACCTATCAGCCTATTGAACAGCTTGAATTTGAGCTGATGTATGCCCCGGAGTATAGTCAGTTATTCTTCAGAGAAATGACCAAACAATATGAAGTAACTGATATTAATGGGAACGTCACCCAGAAAATTCCGGGAAACAACAACCTGTTTCAACGATTTGTGAGGGACTTTACCAATAATGTAAACTTTACCACGCGGTACCAGCAATCATTTGCTGACCATAACGTAAAGTTTATCGGCGGATACGAGTTTATTGAATTTCGCAATGATTTTTTCAATGCCTTCAGGGATAACTTTGCCCTGCAGGATTTTGAACAGCTTAATGCTGCCTCACAGGCTAATCAACAGAACTCCGGCTCGGCAGAATCATGGGCGTTACAATCGCTGTTTGGACGGGTCAATTATGATTTCAATTCCAAGTATCTTTTTGAGGCAAATCTCAGATATGATGGTTCCTCCAGGTTCACGGAAGAGAATCGGTGGGGCATATTCCCTTCATTTTCTGCCGGCTGGTTGATTTCGAGAGAACCTTTCATGCAATCCGTTGATTTTATTTCTTCCTTAAAATTAAGAGGATCATGGGGTAATCTTGGTAATCAGCAGATTGGTACCTATCCTTTCGCTTCTGTCATTAACCTGGGCCAAAATTTCATCTTTGGTGGAAATACTGTAACAGGGGGTGCTCAGTTGGATCTGGCCAATTCCAATATTACGTGGGAAGAGACTACAACTACGGATATTGGTATAGACCTGTCACTCTTCAATGATCGGTTCGATGTTACCCTTGATTACTTCGAGCGTAAAACGACCGATATTTTGCTGCAGTTGCCCATTCCTCTCATTATTGGGTTGAATGCTCCGTTTCAAAATGCCGGGGAAGTTAAAAACACCGGATGGGAAATTTCTGCTGGTTATAGTGGAAACGTAGGTAATGATTTTTCCTACAATGTCTCATTCAACGTTTCGGATGTAAATAATGAAGTTACCGACCTGAAAGGTGCAGGTCCCTTCATTCAGGGAAATGAGATTATACGGGAAGGTGATCCGATCAATTCAATCTATGGATTTGAATCTGACGGCCTGTTTCAA
>JAWVZC010000318.1:0-5132 GCA_033722415.1 Balneolaceae bacterium
ACCGCTGCATTAAAATTGTTGTTAAACTTGTGGCTGTTATTCAGGCCGCCACGTTCAGAGGTGTGTGATAACTGCAGTTGAGCATAGGAATGTGTCGTAGAGTACCTGCTCTTCAAAAGGAAAAAACCTTCTACAAAATGTAAAAGATTGGAAATAAGATTGGGTAAAGTGGTGTTATATGACACGAAAATCCTGCAGTTACAAACTAAAATTGTGAATACTCTGAATACCTTTCCATAAACATTCGTCACTGTTAAACAATATACAGTTACTTTCCTATTAATGTAAATGCAAAAAAATGCAAGTTATTGCAATCGATTTCAAAATTAATTGAAATCTGTGCCGGTAACGTTCGGAAAGCCCCGCACATCGACAGGTTTGGAAATCATTGATTTAGCAACTCCCTGCTATTCCTGCTCGGTCCGGGTGATGTCGGCACCGACCGAATTAAGTTTGTTTTCCAGTTGTTCATAGCCGCGGTCCAGGTGATATATACGCAGGATGTCGCTTTCACCTTCGGCCACCATACCGGCTAGTACCAGGCTCACGCTGGCTCGAAGATCGGTGCTCATAACCGAGGCTCCTTCCAGTTGAGAGGGTCCCGTTACGGAAACCGAGTTTTCCCTGACCTCGAGTGATCCACCCAGGCGGTTCAATTCCGGTACGTAGCTGAACCGGTCGTAGTAGATTGTGTCGGTAATGACCGATTTGCCAGGGGCCTGGGTCATCATGGTCGCCCACTGCGCCTGCAGGTCGGTCGGGAAACCGGGATAGATCTCCGTCTTGATCGAGGTGGGGGTCAGCTGGTCCGGTGCTTTTACGAAGATTTCGGACCCGTTGATCTCCAATTGGGCCCCGGTCTTTACAAATGTGTCCGGGAAGGTGCCCAGGTCTGCGGGATTGGTGTTGGTTATTGTCAGTTCAGACTCCGGGTGCATGGCCGCTGCAATCATGTAGGTACCGGTTTCTATACGGTCGGGCGCGTTGTCCACAACCACGCCGTCCAGGGAGTCTACCCGACGCACTGTCAGCGTATCGGTGCCGATTCCCTCGATATGGGCTCCCATCCTGTTCAGGGTGTTGGCCAGCAGGGTCACGTCCGGCTCAATGGCGGCATTTTTAATGGTGAATTTCTCAGCTTTCAGCACGGAGGCCAGCAGCAGGTTTACAGTGGCGCCCACGCTGCTGGGATCGAGGCGAAATGTGCCGCCCGGCAGCTTCTCTTCCGCTTCTCCCAGCACATATCCCTTGTCCAGGTTGATAGTTGCCCCCATCTCCCGCATACCTTTCAGGTGCAGATCCACCGGCCGCGGTCCCCAGGCGCAGCCACCCGGCAGCGAAACCCTGGCTTTGCCAAACCGGCCGAGCAGCGAACCGAGCATGTAAAACGAGGCCCGCATCTTGCGTACCAGTTCATAGGGGGCTTCCAGGTGGGAGATATGCGTTGGATCGATATGCAGGCGGTGGTTGGCCTCGTCGAACTCAACATGGGCTCCGGTAACCCGAATTACGTTGTTAAACGTGTAGATGTCGCGTAGTTTGGGAACATTGTTGATGGTTGTCGGGGTGTTGGCAAGGAGAGCAGCCGCCATAAGGGGCAGGGCGGCATTTTTGGATCCACTGATTGCGATTTCGCCGCGCAAGGGAGTGGGCCCTTCAATAACAAATTTATCCACTGGCTTCGATTTCTAGGATTAATGCATTTTTTTCAACAGAGTCGCCGGGCACAACAGCAATAGAGGAGATAGTACCTTTCACCGGGGCCTTGAGCTCATTTTCCATCTTCATCGCCTCGAGAATAGCCACCGGATCGCCAAGCTCCACCGTGTCGCCTTCGGAGACAATCAGTTCCAGGATTTTGCCCGGCATCGGCGCATTGAGCTGGCCTTCGCCGAGTTCTGCCGCCGTTTTTAAACCCATCCGGTCGAGCAGCAGATCCTGCTCGTCCCTGACTTCCACCTCGCACCAGCGCCCGTCCAGGGTGAACCGGACAGTCCGGCGTTCCTGTTCCACATTATCGATCTTGTACAGTTTCGTTCCGATGCGAAGCAGGTGGCGGCCGTTCTGCTGTTCAAATGAAAAACGGTATGTGGTATCGCCAACCTCCACTTCATTTCGGTCAAAATCGAATGCCAGTTCCCGTGTGGTGTCGCCGATGTCGGTTTCAAATTTCATTGGCGTGAGCTCCGTATTTGTGAAAGACCCTTTTTGGTGGCCCGAAACGTGAAATCCTGCAGGTTGTCGGCATCATAGAATGAGGTGAGGGCAATTTTGCTGCCCTGCCGCTCGTATGCTTCAATGAATCCGAAACTCATCAGGTTGATCAGGTCATCACGCAGTTCGCCGTACTGCAGCCCGGTCTCCTCCAGCACCGTTTCGAACCGTTCCGGGAAGATCAGGCGGCCGAGTACCAGCCGTTCCGTTTTGGAGACTTTTCGTTTGGCCATACTGCTTAATTTTAAAATTGAATCCTAAAAATAGGAGCGCTGTCCGTTTATTACAACCGGCTACTCCACCTTTACGTCGCCGTAACTGATCACATTATTCCGGCTGTCAAAAATCACGAGCCGGTTAAGCCCGACGGCGTTCTGGGTACTGCCGGAACCGGCAAAACTGGCGGGATCGAGCACAAGTACCCGTATGCCCGGGTTCAGCGAGGACTGGTCGATCTGCGTTATTGGCCCAAACAGGTTTTGGGCCTGCTGCAGTACATAAATCTGAATCCCGGGAATACTTTCAATGCCCTTGATGTCAATATCGATACGGAATGAACCGTTAAGATTTACCGGATTGGGATAGGCCGGGGTACTGATGTCAATCAAACCGGAATACATCGGAGAAACCCGCCAGTCGTCCGGGTCGGACTGGGCGGGACTCGCCGGTTGCCCGTTGGCCTGCATCGCCGTATAATTTTGAGGCGGGGAGAATGCCCGGTCCTCGAACTCCTTCTGGTCGTCACTTTTGGAACAGGCTGTCACTAGCAGGAGCATTATGAATAGCAGAAGCACCGGGCCAGGATAAACAGTCAAATTCTTCATGAATGATTTACGGGAAATTAACTTTATAACCATTTCATCTTAGTTCCATAATATCGAACTTTTGTGTTTTTAGCGAAAAGAGAAATAGTACCGAAACCAGGAACCCTGTTGAGATCTGAGTTTATCGTTTTTTCCCTGCTGTTCGTGCTGTTTTCCGCAGCGGCGGTTGTACCTGCGGAGGCCCAAGAAAGCGGTAATTTTCCCGTCAGGGAAGCGGGTAGCCCCACAGCGGCCGAACTTCTGAACTGGCGCGAAGTATTTGTGTACAATGTAAAATACAGTTTTTTCACCCTCGGAAAAGTTCGCATCGAGCTTACCGATACCCTCTACCATGGTGAACCGGCATGGAAATTGAGCGGTATCATCACCTCCAATTCCGGGATTCCGTTTGTGGGCAGAGAGGAGAACCACTACAACTCACTATTCAGAATTGTGGACGGGGAACCCCGTGAAATGGTATATTGGAAAGATAATATGGATGAAGGCAAAAAGAACGAGGATCGGTACGTATATAATTACCAAAAACGAAAAGTTTACGCTTTCGGAGAAGGCAAGGTCCTGGACACCCTCGACCTGGATCTGCCGGCCACCTCGGGACCCCTGATCTTCTTCCTCTCCAGAATGCATGCCGGACAGGATCTCGATTCCCGCCTCTTTATCTACCTGGATGAGGAACAGGGTACGATCGATATGAAATACACCCGGCAGCGGGATGAGCGGGAGTATGAGGCGTTTGAGCAGCCTGTAAACACCTTTTTTGCAGAAGGGGATGCCAACATTAACGGGCCCTTCGGGTTCAGCGGTGCGTTCAAGGCGTGGTTTGCGAATGACGAACTGCGGATTCCGCTGGAGGCGCATGTCAAAGTTTGGCTGGGCAATGTTAAAGTGCGTTTAATCGAATACAAAAAGGAGTTGCGGAATGAGTAAAATTCTGTTCAAAAAACTGGATCATGCCGAAGATCTGCCCCTGCCGTGCTATGAATCGGCCCATGCAGCGGGGATGGATGTCCGGGCTGCAGTAGTTGAACCTGTAATTCTGAAGCCGGGGGAACGAAAGCTGATACCCACCGGGTTGCAGATGGCCCTGCCCGCAGGTTTCGAGGCCCAGATTCGGCCCCGCAGCGGGCTGGCTTTCCGCAACGGGATTACAATGCTGAATACCCCGGGAACCATCGATGCGGACTACCGGGGGGAAGTGAAAGTGCTGGCCGTGAACCTGGGCGAAGAACCGTTCACGATACGGCACGGCGACCGTATTGCGCAGATGGTGATCGCGCCGGTGCAGCAGTTTGACGTTGACGAGGCGAAGGAACTGCCCGATACCGAACGGGGTGCGGGCGGTTTCGGCAGTACGGGAGTAAATTAACAGTCACCAGTCGTCGGTTGTTGGTGAACGTTGAGAGGCCATAACAGTAACCTGATAGCCAATTCCAATATTCGGGTAAACAGTTTTGCGTGATAAATTACGACCATATATTCATCTGGTTTCTGAAAACCATGACTACCGCCGGTTGTGGCTGAGCCAGGTGATATCGAATTTTGGTGACTGGTTCGGGCTGCTGGCTGTATATGCTCTTGTCACACGCTATTCCGATTCGGAATTTCTGCTGGGGCTCATCATAATCATCAAAATGATGAGCCTTGCGTTTTTCTCCCCCTTTGCCGGGTACATTACCGATCGTTTCAACCGTCGCCGGGTCATGATTTTCTGCGATCTGGCCCGTGGTGTGGTCATCGCCGGTCTGCTGCTGGTACGATCGTACGAAATGCTCTGGCTTGCTTATCTCTTGACAGCGATCCAGATGATGCTTTCCGCTGTATTCGAGCCTGCCAAAACATCGTCGATCCCGAACGTGACGACCAGGCAGGAGCTGGTGGACGCCAATGTACTCTCTTCGGCGAGCTGGAGCATCATATTTACGCTCGGTATGGGGGTCGGAGGACTGGCAACCGCCTGGCTGGGCACCGATCTTGTGTTTATCTTCGATGCCGTCAGTTACGGCATATCGGCATGGTTTATCTACCGCGCCACCATCCCGCAGGAAACAATGAGCGAAGAGGAGCTGCACCGTACCCGGAACCCGCTGGTGGGCA
>JAWVZC010000319.1:0-5128 GCA_033722415.1 Balneolaceae bacterium
AGACCCGAAATAATCGATACTGTTATTCAGGTTCACCGCCATGCAGCTCCCGTGATGTATTCCGGCTTTCAGTTTAATGCGTTGTTTGAACCGCGAATCTGCCGCAATCATTTTCTGGGCTTTCAGGATGGCGCGGTAGGCGTCGGCAGGTTTGCTGAATACGGCCATGACGGAATCCCCGATTGTTTTAACAACTGCACCGTCAAGTGAGGCGATTGCCTGCTGCAGAATTTTGAAATGCTCAATAACCCGACCCACCGCGGTTGCATCTCCTTCCTTGTTGTACATGCCGGTGGAATCAAACAGGTCGGTAAACATCAGGGTTTGCCCGTCCACGGCAATTTTTTCACCTTTTCGGAGCACTTCCTTGTCGAACAGGGTGCGGAACAGCTGCAGTGAGGTTACGCGGGCTGCTGTCGGAGTGTCCCGGCTCCATGCTTTTTTCTCAAGCTGAAAAATCAGCGTTTCATTCGACCGGTTCTCCAGCACAAGATTGGGTTTCGGATTGAGCCGTACGGTTTCGCCGTTAAACCCGGCATCTCCCACAGTCACCGATACATTTTCCCGGCCGTTTTCCTCGACAAAGACACGGGCCTCACCCCGGTGCCCCTCTGTGTGCAGGATATATTCTCCGGGTTTCAGATTTACCTTAAGGTACCGCTTATCGCCCGGCTTCAGATACTGTTTTACCGCAATGTGCGGACTGGTACCGGGGCCGGTAAGGCAGTAACGCTGCTCTGAAATATTCCTGATTAACGGGTTGGGGCGAAATGAAAGGCGGATATTGTGATTAAAATTCACGGTGAACTCCTGCTGGCATTCGTTACAGAAGACAGGTTCGTGCACCTGGCTCAGTGTTTTGCAGCGCTGCTGATGGGAGCGGCACTCCGGGCAGTAGAGGTCCCAGTTGAAGTTGAGCAATCCCTGGTCCGTAGCGTACAGAAACAAAGTGAGCACCTCTTGCCGGTCCACCGACCAGTGGTCCGCCAGCCGGTAGGGGGAGATACGAACCAGGTCGATATCACGAGCGTATCGTACAAAATTGATCAGTTTGGATACGAGGTCGGGTCGTTCGGTAGCCGAAATCAGTTCTTCCCGGTATTGTGCAACCCGCTGTCGGCCGTCTTTGTGCAATTTGTCCCTGGTTTCGAGGGTGTAGGGCAGCCGCTGCTCCTGTATCATACGGTCGTAGCGCATTAACGTTTTTTTTAGCCGCATGCGCGTAAAAAGGCGCAGTTTCAGCGGTTCCAGGTAGTAGGAGAGCAGATTTCGCGTGGTGGCCCAGATCTGGAATCGAACACGGGTGCCGCGGTCGTTCGGCAGCAGGTCCACCTGGATCTTCATCTGCCGGAAAGCCCCGTTCTTATAATGGCGTTTAACGCCGAAACGGTATGGCCGCTCCCATTCATAGGGTTCCTCCTCCCAGGCTTCTGCATGCTGCAGAGCACGGTAGGAAAGCTGGGTAAATCCCTCCTTGTGGTCGTAGGAAATATCCGAGTTTTGTACGGGTGGAAGATTAAGATTCCCGTTCAGGCGGTTGGTATCCGAAAGCAGAGGCCACAACTCTTCCGCCGAAGAATTGAGCTGCCAATTCCAGTCTATGTGCATCACGCTGTCATCCATAAATATTGTACCCTGAAAGCCCTGACGCGGAACTATTTGTGCTTCGCGTATTTGATATTAAGCCTTATATTCAACGTCTTTATTTACAAGAGCAGCACTAATCCTAATTGTTACAAATTTATAATATCAGTTTACAATGGCCGTAGAACGAACACTTACCATTCTTAAACCAGACTGCGTACGCAAAAAACTGATCGGAGAAGTAACCCGGCGGATTCAGGAGGCGGGTTTCGAGATCGTTGCGATGAAAATGACCCGGCTTACTCCCGATACAGCCGCCGGTTTTTATGCCGTACACAAGGGAAAACCATTTTTTGACGATCTAATTGAGTTCATGTGCAGCGGTCCCTGCGTACCGATGATCCTGGAGAAAGAGAATGCCATTAAGGATTTCCGGGAGTTTATCGGGGCTACGAATCCGGAGGAAGCCGATGAGGGAACCATACGTGCAGACTTTGCCGACAGTGTCGGTGAAAACATTATTCATGGTTCCGACTCCGTGGAGAATGGAAAAAAAGAGGCGTCGTATTTCTTTTCGGAATCCGAGGTTGTGGCGATTACGTCGTAACGCGTCGGTTGAACCGCTTCTGGGCCGGGTGTATCGCGAAGTATCCGGCCCGGTTTTTACCTCTCCTTCTCTTCGTTTTGGCGGGATGGCATTCGAATAGAAGGAGGAACCTGCGAAGCTAACGAGAATTCGCGGTTTGACGAGGGGAACGAACCGGTAAATCCGGACCAATAAAACGATTAATATTTCACCATCCCCCAATGTGATGTAAAGATGGACAAGGGAATGATGTTTGTGATTCCGATATTGCTATTCCTGGTCTCAGCCTGTGATTCGCCGAAAGAGAAGCCGGTAGACAAAGGGCGGGTACAAGTGGGGGCCGAGGTGCTGATCCGGGACCACCTGGATCAACTGGACGGGAAGAGGGTGGGACTGGTGATGAATCCCACCGCCCGGATCGGCGATACCCATATGCTCGATACCCTCATGGCGCTGGAGGTTGATGTTGCCGCCCTTTTTGCCCCCGAGCACGGGTTTCGGGGAGAAGCCGGTGCGGGCGAGGTGATCGAGGATGGTGTGGACCAGGAGACGGGGCTTCCGGTATATTCCCTATACGGCGATACCAAAAAGCCGACGCAGGCGATGCTTCGGAATGTCGATATGCTGCTGTTTGACATGCAAGATGTGGGGGCGCGATTCTACACCTACAATGTCACCCTGGGACTGGTGATCGAAGCGGCTGCGGAAGCGGATATTCCCGTGTGGGTGCTCGACCGCCCCAATCCCGCGGGGGGCGACTACGTGGCCGGCTGGACGCTCGAAGAGCGGCACCAATCGTTTGTGGGGGCCTATCCGGTGCCGATGGCACACGGAATGACCCTGGGCGAGCTGGCCCGGATGATGGTCGGCGAGCAGTGGCTTGATATCGAGAGGAGACCGGAACTGCGGGTGATCAGGGTGGAAGGGTGGAGGCGCTCCATGAAATGGCCGGATACGGGACTTCCCTGGCACCCACCTTCACCCAACCTGCCCACATTTGAACACGCCTATATCTACCTGGGAACGGTGTTGTTTGAGGGAACGACCCTGTCGGAGGGACGCGGCACGGAAGATCCCTTTTTGACGATCGGTTCACCCCGCACGACGATTACGGAGGTACAACTGCAAGCCATTCGGGATCGCTACCCTGCGGTTTCGATTGTCCCCCACACGTTCACCCCGAAGTCGATCCCCGGCAAGGCGCGCACTCCCAGGTATGAGGGACAGCAGTGTCACGGTCTTTCCCTGGAAGTTCGCCGGTACGATACGCTCGATCCGGTGGAGTTCGGGGTTTCGCTGCTGGACCTGTTGCTGGAATCAACCGAGGGAGCAGAGACAACAGAGTTTATCTACAAGCTGGCGGGAACCGAACAGATAGACCGCCGAACTACCGGCTGGGAAGAATCTGTGCGTTTGTTCCGGGAAAAGCGTCGCCCGTACCTGTTGTATGAGTGATGTGATAACGGTTACCTTTTGCCCGGAAGCCGGAGCGCGAGCGGGACCGAATTCCAGAGGGATAACCCCGTGGTGCGCGAGTGTCAGGGCCCGCCCTGTTATTTTTTTCGTCGCCACTCGTAGCAGAGTAGCGATGCGCTGACCGAGGCATTCAAAGACTCAACCCGGTTGTGCATCGGGATGGTGAAGGTATAGTCGCAGTGCTCCAGGGTCTTCCGCCGAATGCCGCTGTCTTCACTGCCGATTACAAAGGCAAGCGGCCGGTCCACCTGAAGCTCCCACAGCAACCGGTCGCCCTCCTGGTCGAGCCCTCCGATCCAGAATCCCACATCCTTCAGTTTGAGAATACTCTGGTTCAGGTTGCCCACGCGAACAATCGGGATTCTGCCCGCGGTCCCTGCCGATGTCTTGTAAACGGCGGCACTGATCGGCGCCTGCCGGTGTTTGGGTACCAAAACAGCGTCGATCCCCGCGGCCGCGGCGGTGCGTAATATGGCCCCGACGTTACGCGGATCCTCCAGCTCATCCAGTAAGAGAATACCCGGATAGGTAGTCATATCAAGGGTATCAAGCCATGGACCGAATTCATGATAACTGACAGCACTCATCTGCGCGACAATGCCCTGGTCATTAACGGATCCCACAAGGTCATACAGTTTTGAACCCGGAACGTGGGAAACGGGAATGCGGTTATTGGAGGCAAGAGTCAGAATCGATTGAATATCCCGGTTGTTTACCGACTGCCGGACAAACAGCTTGTCAACACGTTCCGGTTCATGCTGTAGGGCTTCTCCTACAGGATTCCTGCCAAATATGAAGATATTCTCATCGTTTTTACTCATAACAATTCTGAAAAATGATTGATAAATAATGTAATTCGATTAACTTATAAGTGAGACAATACGGCACTGCCGGGAATCAGTGCTCTGAAGCTATAGACCCGCCGCTAAACATAAGGAATAACGACATGGACTTAGAACATAAAAATAAGGGACACTATCCTTCCTCTCATTCATCCGGATCCAGATCCGGCCTTGTTCAACCCAATCAACCGTCAAAACTATCAAATCTTTTTGATCGTGCTCACACCCCGATGACCCTGATATTTATCTCTTCCATCCTGGAGATCATCCTGGGAGCGGGTGTGGTATTTGCAGCAGTGGCAGGATTTCTGGAACCGATGTGGTTTTCCAATTTCATCACGCTGATCGGCAGCCTGGCATGCGTGGTAGGCATATTTCTGCTTTACAGCATTGTTCACCGGGATTCCGGCCGGGAACAGCTGCTGAGGGATGCGACCCGAAGAATTATGAATGCCCAGAATTGATGATGGACACGGAAGTTTCTGAAGAACAGAAGCAGAAGTACGAATCATATCTGAACATCCATCTGAAAAAAGAGCAGACCGATCTGCCGGTCGACGAGCAGATTGTGCTGCTGCAAAAGAGAGATCGCAACAAGTGGTTCCACCTGCTGGTCAACGTTGCAGCTATTCTCCTGTTC
>JAWVZC010000320.1:0-5092 GCA_033722415.1 Balneolaceae bacterium
TCAATCCGCGTACCATACTGAATCTTGATATTCCCAGGATAGAGGAAGGGGCCGAGGCCAATCTGACCCTGTTCAATACAGACCAAACGTGGACCTTCAACGAGGAAAACGTGCATTCCAAATCTGCGAACTCGCCCTATCTCGGGTCCGAAATGATCGGGCGGGCCGAAGCTGTCTACAACAAGAGCCGGTTTGTTCGGAACGTGCTGTAGGCGAGCCTTTCACAAGAATTTGAACGGTCTATTCGTTAACGTACCTCTCACCTGCCCGGCAACGGAGGCAAGGCGTCAAAAAATGGATATCGATTACCGGGGCAACCCCACAGCATTAACCAATTGGGAGCTTGAACGGAATTCTGCATGAAGTACCATGATTACGGTGGTTTGCAACACGTTGGAACGACGGCATTCGGGGAAGGTTCCGACTCCCGGCGTACCACCCGGTGGGTCAGTTCGGCCTGCTGCCTGGCGATCATATTCCTGTGTTGGGCGGGATCTGCCATCGCTCAGTCGACCCCGGTCAGGACCGATTCGATCCCGGATGCCGTGTTTGGTGAAATACCGGACTCCCTGCTGACGATGTCCGCTTATGGGCCCGACCCCTCCGCACCCTATTTTTACGCGTTCAAAGAGGTGTATATTTCGTTTGAAGAGGAACAGAATTCCATCACCGCCAATCTCGATTATCACGTGCGGATCAAGGTGTTTGATGCCGATGCCCGGCAGGCATCAACCGTGGCCATTCCATACTATTTTCAAAACGACATCGAGCGGATCGAACGGATTCGGGGATACACCCATCACCCCGGCGGCGACAAGGTGCCCCTGCAGGTTGACCAAGTTCGACAGATCAATCTCAATGCCCGGTACAACGTAAGGGAGTTTACGATGCCGGAGGTGACGGATGGTTCGGTCATTGAGTATACCTACCGGAAAAAGCGCCAGTTTATCGAGGAATTGCCTGATTTCTACCTGTCGCACCAGGCGCCCACAGCTATAGCCAAAGCCACGATCAGGTATCCCCGTTACCTGCGGTATGATGTCGTTCCTGTCGATTTCAGCGGCGAAGTCGAACATATCGAACAGCGAATTGACACCAGTTCGGTGCCCAAGGTTTTTTCACTGCCGCGGCCGGAGCCGCTTGTGCTGGATCACTGGCTGGTTCGGGAGGTGCCGGCCGTGGAACAGGAGGCTTTTATATCCTCCATCAACGACTACCGGGGAAAGCTGAAGTTCCAGCTCAGAGAGTTCGGCATTCCCCGACAGCGACTCGAAAACAGCTGGGAACTGGTTGTGGCTCAGTTGCGGCGTAATCAGAATCCCTGGTCCGAAATTGAACAAAACAGCAGGGCGGCCAGGCTGGGACGGATGATATCGCAATCCTTAAGTTCACCGGTACAGGTCCAGGACAGTATTTTTCGATACCTCAATGACCGGGTTCGGTTCAGTGACCAGCGAACCGTATTCAGCGATGTGCAGGATGACAGCGTGCTGGAGGGCAGCATTGTTGACCAGGCCGCCATTAATCAGACGCTTACGGCTATGCTGCGAGGGGGCGGTATCGATGCCTGGCCAATGCTGATTTCCACCCGGCCGTATGGCAGAATCAATCGCTCCTTTCCCTCTTTCTACCAGTTTAACGGGCAAATTACCTACTCGGAGATCGATGGAGACGGGTACTTCATGGATGCCAGCTTTCCCCACAGCTATCCGGATCTTCTGCCGGTTGAAACATTCAACGAACATGGGCTGGTACTCAGGGAAAACAGTTATGAATGGCTCGAACTGAAACCGGAAAACAGCAGGTTTTCCATTACCGTGGATATGAACGCTTCGCTCGACCGGCAGGGTACGCTCACCGGATCCATACAGACTAAACAGTTTGGGTATCCGGCCCGCCTGATCCGGGAAAAAGCGGCAGAGGGAACTACCGACGAGCAGATACTCCGCAATACCATGTTCGATCGATACACCGATGTAACACTGGAGAATGTGCAGGTCGAAAATCTTCGGCAGTTTGGAGATTCGGTTGTCATTAGTAGCGCATTTACGATCAGGAACTACGCGACAAGCTTTACCGACGGGCTTGATTACCAGCCCCTGGTTGTCGGCTCCCTGATGAGCAACCCGTTCGAACAGGACAGGCGGGATCTGCCTGTTACGCTCGATGCCCCGGAGGAACTGGACCTCTCATTTCAGCTTGATCTGCCCGAGGGACTTACCCTGGGTTCCGGTACCGAGAACAGGGCGATACAGCTGCCGGGAGCTGAACTTGAAGAGTATTACAGTTCGGCCGACCGGGTTGTCACCTACCGCTATAACATCGATATTTCCCGCAAGCAATTTGAACCCGAACTCTATCCCCGGCTGCTGGATCTCTATGAGCGGTGGGTGGAGCTCAGTAACATGAGCTGGCGTATCAAGCGTCAGTGACCGGCGTATTTGGTTCCGGTGTCTCGGTGAATTATCGATCATGCCGAAGTCGAACACCGTGAAGAGGCCGGGCCTAAACTGCGAACAGAATTATTCATTCGATATTTTTCCCGGGGTAGCGTACCATGCATATAGCTATGATTCCCAAAAATTTTTCTTGATTCAGCAGCACCAAATGAGCAGCCTGTGACAACTGACAACTGACAACTGACAACTGACAACTGACAACTGACAACTGACAACTGACAACTTCTCCATGCTTTTAGCCCTTGAAACATCGACCAATGTTTGCTCCGTCGCTTTTTCGGAACGGCGCGGGGATATCCACGAGAAACGTACGGAAAAAAGAGGGGCCCACTCCGAGCAGCTGTTCCTCTTTATCGAAACATTGATGGATGAGCATCAATTTCGGATTGCGGAACTGGACGCTGTTCTTGTCAGTGAAGGCCCCGGATCCTACACGGGCCTCAGAATCGGGGCCAGTGCGGTTAAAGGGCTGCTATTTGGTACCGGGATTCCACTCTACGCCGTCCAGACACTGGCCGGTTTTGCAGAAAGTGCCCGCAGAACAAACACCGGGTCCGGAACGATACACGCTGTTATTGATGCCCGGAGGGTGCACCTGTACCACCAGTCTTTTACAAGTTCCTCCCGCGGGCCGGAGGCAACCGCTGAGGTTGGAGTGCGCCCCATTGAGCAGGTTGAGGCGTTGATAGAGCCCGGCGATACGATTATCGGGACAGGAATTCAGCGAATGGAGGGGGCAGGTGAAGCGCAGGACATAACTCGGCTGGATGCCAGTCATATCAGCGCGAGGTCGCTTATTTCGCTCTATCGTTCCGGCCAAAGCAAATGTTACCGGCAGTGCGACCCGGAACAGTTCGATCCAACGTATCTTACCTCACGGCAGATCAGTGATTGAACTGGTCGGCCAGTCCAAGAGGGGGATGGGGATTATCCAACAGGCCGGGCCGGGAAAAACGACCGCTTTTGTACCAGGGCGGAACCCGGCAGGAGCTTCCTGGGCATCAAAAAATCATTTCAGCTTCGGGTCAGAATCATTATTTTGGGCATTCATTTGAACTAAAGAAACAGTTATGGCCTGGTTTAAGCGAAAAGATAAAAATATTCAGACCGAACAGCGCAAAGAGATGCCGGAAGGGGTCTGGATAAAAGTGCCTGCCACCGGGGAAACCGTACACCGGCGCGAACTGGAGGAGAATAACTGGGTGGATCCGATGAGCGGCTACCACTTCCGGATCGGCAGTGAAGAGTATTTTTCGTTTCTTTTCGACAATGGAGAGTTTGAGGAGATCGGCGGGGAGATACAACCGACCGACCCGCTCGATTTTGAAGACCGGAAAAAGTATAAAGATCGGCTGAAGGAGTACCAGGAGAAAACCGGCCATTCCGACGCTATCCGCGTGGGGCTAGGGAAAATGAATGAGCTGGATGTGGTTATAGCCTGTATGGATTTTGATTTTATCGGCGGAAGCATGGGATCGGTCGTGGGAGAGCGTATTGCCATGGCGATCGATCATGCCCGTGAGCAGAAAAAGCCGTTGATTATCATCTCCCAATCCGGCGGGGCCCGCATGATGGAAAGTGTACTCAGCCTGATGCAGATGGCGAAAACCTCCGCCAAACTGGCCCAGCTGGAGGAGGAAGGCGTCCCCTACATTTCGGTGATGACCAATCCCACCACCGGCGGCGTCACGGCAAGTTTTGCCATGCTTGGTGATTTCAACATCGCCGAACCCGGGGCCCTGATCGGGTTCGCGGGACCGCGCGTCATTCGACAGACCATCGGCCGGGATCTGCCCGAAGGATTCCAGACATCGGAGTACCTGCTGGAACACGGGTTCCTGGATTTCATCGTAAAGCGGCCCAAAATGAAGAGCAAGCTCACCAAACTGCTCAAAATTGTCACGCACAAATTTGAAGCATAACTCGCCGCAGGGAAAAGTCTGTAAAATATTATCCGGGCTGTTCCCCGTTGTACTCGCTTTCTCCGCCATATACAGAACACACTAGAAATTGAAAACACTGTGAAGAACACTCAAAGACACGTTGGATATGAATAACTATTTCCTGCTCCTCCTGGTTTCGGGCCTGCTGTTTATCGGGAATGAGGCGATAGCCCAGCAGGTAAAACAACTCGAATTTGATCACATTTTTGACGGCACATTTGAACCGGAATCGGTTCGCAATGTCGACTGGATGCGGGACGGTCAGTACTACACCGCACTGGTGCGAACTGAACGGGATCTTGAACTGCGGAAATATGATGTCACTTCCGGGGATTTTGAAGTGATCGTCAGGAGCTCTCAGCTGGATACTGACGGCCGAAAGCAGCCGATTATCATCCAGGATTACCAGTTTTCCGCCAACGAAACCAATCTGTTGATCAAGACCGATGTGGAGCAGATCTGGCGGCGTAGCACCCGGGAAAACTATTTTGTCTATGACCTTGAAACCGGCAATGTCCGGAAATTGACTGATTCCGAAAAGAAACAGCAGTATGCCCAGCTTTCGCCCGAGGGAGACAAGGCGGCCTTTGTTATCGACAACAACCTCTACTGGGTGAACCTGAGAACAGGGGAGGAGACGCAGATTACGACCGACGGGGAGTACGGCCATATCATCAACGGGGCAGCCGA
>JAWVZC010000321.1:0-5091 GCA_033722415.1 Balneolaceae bacterium
GATCGTGGAGTTCAGCAGGGAGGAGGAACTGAAACTGCTCTTTGCCCTGATGCTGGCCATGGGTGGCGGGGCACTGTTCGAAGGGGTGGGGCTCTCCTCCGAGCTCGGTGCACTCGTTGCGGGCATGCTGCTCTCGGGGCACGCGGTGGCGGATGAGCTGTCAAAAAAACTCTGGGGTCTAAAAGAGGCGTTCCTGGTGGGCTTCTTCCTGGAAGTGGGGCTGGCCGGTTTTCCAAGCCTGCAGGACTTCTACCTGGCCCTCATCGCCATAGCCATTTTGCCGGTTAAGGCGATCCTTTTTTTCGGGTTGATGCTGGCCTTCAAATTGCGCGCGCGAACTTCCTTTATCGCCACCGTTTCACTGACCTCTTACAGTGAATTCACCCTTATCGCAGGATCGGTGGCTGCATCTGCAGGTTTTATTCCTGAAGGAGTTGTGGTCGCTTTCGCCCTGCTTACGGCGATCTCCTTTGCGCTGAATGCCCCGCTCTCGATCTGGGAGGAGCAGCTATGGGAGCGGCTTGAAATGCTGTTAAACCGTTTTGAACGGGATGTGCGCCATCCCGACCAGCAGACCATATCACTCGGTTCCGCCGAATACCTCGTCGTCGGCATGGGCAACGCCGGGCAGGCCGCCTACGACCGGCTGAAACGGGAGGAGAAACATGTCGTCGGGATGGATATCGATCCGGCCCGCATCGAACAGAATTTGTCGGAAGGCCGGCGGGTAATTTATGGCGATATGCAGGATGTTGAGCTCTGGAGCAATCTCGATCTCAACAATATCCGGTCGGTAATCCTGGCGATCGGAACCCCGGAGGCGAAAGTCAATGCCACCAAATACATGAGATCGAATGATTATGAAGGCACAATTTATGCCCTGACGATGCGCGAAGATGAACACCGTGCCCTGGGAGAGGCAGGAGCTAGCGCCGTGTGCCTTCCGATCACCCAGGCCGGGCGAAAGCTCGCGGAACTGAGCCTGAATGAAAATGCGGTTCCGGAAGATATGATTCTTACCACGGATTTCAGTCGCTAGCGTCAAGCCAAATACAAACCGGTACCAATCATGAAGTGCACACACATCGATCAAATTTCGGTAACAGAAACGGATATCACCGTCTGTCCAAAATGTCAGGAACAGGGCGACACCTGGGTGCACCTGCGCATGTGCCTTGTCTGCGGGGAGGTGGGATGCTGCGACTCCTCCAAAAACAAACATGCCCGGGCACACTATGAGGAGACCGGTCACCCGCTGATACGCTCCATAGAACCGGGCGAAACGTGGCGCTACTGTTACGAGGACAGGCTTTACCTGAATTCTCAGAACAGGGCGGTTCGCCGGGGGTAAATCAAAGTGCACATAACCCCGGTAAATTGTTTGCAGAGTTGCTGTTCCGGCAGTAATATTGAAACGGAAACCATGACGATGGGATACAATTGTACCTTATTTTGACATGACGGATCTGTGGCTTTTATTTGTCACCGATATCCGGGAACCGGGGGATTGTTCCTGAAGTATTTGTTTATACCATTCTATCATTAACCAACTATCGGAGGGAGTATTATGCGGGTAAACGTGATCTACTTTTTGTTAATGGGATTGTTAGCGGGATGCACCGGCCCTGAAATCGTACCGGGCGACTATGCGATCGAGAATGTCAACGTCATCACCATGACAGAAGATGGAGACCCCCTGCAAAACCGGACGGTGGTCATCAGTGGTGATCGCATTACTCGCATAGCGGAAAACGGGCAGATTCAGGTACCGGATTCAGCACAGCTAATCGACGGGAACGGCGGATACCTGATACCGGGCCTTGCGGAGATGCACGCCCACATTCCCTCCGGTGATGCCGACCGTGAGTATATCGAGGATGTCCTGTTCCTCTACCTCGCCAACGGTATCACCACCATCCGCGGCATGCTGGGGGCTCCGCTTCATCTTGAGCTGCGGGAGCAGACGGCCCGCGATGAGCTGCTGAGTCCCCGTATCTACACTTCGGGACCCGGTTTCAGCGGGGGCACCGTAGAAAACCCGGAACAGGCACGAGCGCGGGTTCGCGAACAGTACGAGGCGGGCTACAACTTTCTGAAGATATTTCCCGGACTTTCGCTCGAAGAATACAATGCCATTGCCGATGAGGCCAACCAGCTGGGCATCGAATTTTCCGGGCACATCCCGGCCTCGGTGGGCTTGCAGCGGGCACTTGAGGCAGGTCAGACAACGATCGATCATCTCGACAAATACCCCGAGGCCTTGGTACCGGACACGAATGATATCAGCGATATAGAAAACCCGGGCGTCATCTATTTCGGCATGCACCTCGTACCGGAAGTTGATCGCGGCAGGCTGGCGGATGTGGCCCGTATGACGGCCGAAGCGGGGGCCTGGAATGTGCCATCCCAGGCACTGCTGGAGCATGTACTCGGTCCGCAGGAGGCAGAGCTTCTGGCCGAACGTCCCGAATTCCGGTATATGCCGAACGAAACCGTGCAGCAGTGGATCGAGAGCAAGAATTCCATCACCGGAAACGAGGCCTATTCCGACTCCCTGGCTGCCGAGTACCTTCAGCTTCGGCGAGAGATCATTGCGGCACTACATGATGCCGGGGCCGGACTGCTGCTTGGGTCTGACGCACCGCAAATATTCAATGTTCCTGGCTTTTCGCTGCACCGGGAGCTTCAGTACATCGTTGAGGCAGGGTTAACCCCACGCGAGGCCATTCAAACCGGGACCGTAAACGTAGCGCGGTACCTGGACGACCAGCGGAACAGCGGAACCATCGAGGAGGGCAAGGTGGCAGATATGATGCTTCTGGAGGCGAATCCCCTGGCGGATATCGGCAACACCGGAACCATCACGGGAGTCATGTATCGTGGCAACTGGCTCGGACAGGAAGAGATCGAGAACCGGCTGCAGTCGATAGCCGAGAAATACGGGAACTAGCCATTTCAATCAGAATGGAGACGCTGCACGCCGACAACTGACAGCCTGGGAGAAGCGTAAAAAGGGAGAAATCCGCCGGATTCCTCCGCGAACTGCAGGAGCCTACGACAAGACCTCTTCCATCTCCCGGGACGTATACGATTCGGTGAACAACATCCCCCCGGGATCCAGTGGTTTCGACTCCGACAGTGTACCAAGGAAGTAGGGATCAAACCCGGCATCTGCGATCAGTTTTTGGGCGACTTCTCTTGCCTCGTCATCGTCGGCAGCGTACGGGATGGCAATGCGATCACCCGGGCGGTGGGCCTCCGACTGGAGTACCTTGTAATACACACTGCTGAACACGCCTGCCACCTTTGCGTCCGGCAGCTGTTCCTGGGTGGCCACACCGGAGGCGATTCCCCGGTTCAGGATATCATTCGCCACATCCCCGTCTCGGCCGGGAAACGGGTTCATGGCATCCAGCACAATTTTTCCATTCAGATCGGGTTTAATCGAGCTCAGCACTCCCGGGAACCCTTTCAGGGGAATAGCCAGCAGCACCACCTCCCAAAACAGGCCGCCTGCTCCGGCGTACCGTTAGACGCGTTCTTGCCAATATCCTCAACCATCTCCTCAAGCTGGTCCGGGTGACGGGAACTGATCATGAGTTCATGCCCGGCGCCGGCCCAGAGCCGTGCCAGCGTGCCGCCGATATTACCCGCTCCGATGATCCCTATCTTCATAATACTTGCGATTGGTTAAAATGTAGTAGCTGCTAGTCCAGTTCTTCAACCGCTTTGTAGGTCATCTCGGTCAGCACTTCACTGTATCGGTCCCCGAGCACATCGGAATACCGTTCCGAAAGATTCTGCCAGGCTTCCCGGATTTTTCCATCCAGTTCCAGGCTTCTTGATGTCGGTTCCACGTAGGTTGCCCTCCCTTCCGAACGCCGCTGCAGGTATCCGCGGTACTCCATTTTTTCCACAAGCCGAGTTACGGTCGAGGGACTGAGCTGCATCTCCCTGCTGATCTCCGAAGGCTGAATACCGGGTTTTTCATTCACGGTCATCAGCAGAAAGGCGTAGGACGGGGACAACCCGGTGACGGTGAACTCCTCTTCCGCCATCTTTGTCAGGATGCGCGAAAGGGCATTGGTTGAATAGTATAGACAGTTGCTGTACTTGGATGCTCTCAAGCTCATTTTTAGTATACCCTAAATCCATATTATTTGTATGTGCAACAAATGCAAATATACAAAGGGATCAGGCAAGATAAAATAGTCTGTTTTCCGTGGAAGCGATCGGTACGCTTTGGGTAGGTGTCCCCGGGGTCCAAAGAGGCCGCGACCGGTACGTTTCAAATACCGATACTGCCGGGTAATCGCGGCCTGTGATTTCTATTATCCCCTGTTCACCGGTTCAATATCCCAGATCCGCTCGGCGTAATCCTCGATGGAGCGGTCGGAGCTGAAGAAGCCCATGTTGGCCACGTTTACAATGGCCCGGCGATACCAGTCTGCCTTATCCTGGTACACCGTTTCCACTTCTTCCTGCTTCTTGACATAGGCCTCATAGTCAGCCAGCACCATGAAGTAGTCACCGTGGTGAAGCAGGCTGTTGACAATGGGCTGAAACAGGTCGGAATCTTCGGGGCTGAAGAACCCGTCCCTGATCTGGTCAATCGCCTTTTTCAACTCTCCGTTGGCCTTGTAGTACTCCAGCGGGTTGTATCCTTTCTGGCGGAGTTCGTCGATATCATCGACCTCCAGACCAAAGATGAAGATATTTTCGTCGCCCACCTGGTTGCGGATCTCGATGTTGGCTCCGTCGAGCGTTCCGATGGTAAGGGCCCCATTCAGGGCAAATTTCATGTTGCCCGTGCCTGAGGCCTCCATCCCGGCCGTGGAAATCTGTTCGGAAAGATCGGCAGCCGGGATCATCTTTTCCGCCAGGGATACGCGGTAGTTGGGCAGGAATATACATTTCAGGCGGTCGCCCACATCCGGATCGTTGTTAACCTTACGCCCGATGTTGTTGATCAGCTTGATATGCTGTTTTGCCGTGGTGTAGCCCGGGGCAGCCTTGCCGGCAAAAATGACCGTCCTCGGCTGAAAATCACCACCGGGATTCGCCTTGATGCGATTATAGAGCGTTATCACA
>JAWVZC010000322.1:0-5070 GCA_033722415.1 Balneolaceae bacterium
AGAATCTGTTTGATTCGGCGTTCCTGCAAAGAGTGGAAATGTTGCAGCAGGAATTGGAAAAACATCGACGGGAAAATATTATCGGCCGCATGCTTATGCATCATACCATGGCCAGCACGCGGTACATGTCGAAATGGATTGAGGAAAAGAATCGCTGAAAGCCGATACCGCAATCTTCTCTGTTAATCGAGAGGGAGTGAGTATATAAAAACAGGGGAGTGAACAGACAGGAAAACTCAAAAAACTGAAGCCGGAAGGGAGTGATCACTATCTACATTACAGGTTCATAAATAATCGTATCTTTTTTAGCACCATCTTTGGAATATTGGCATTGAGTCATCTAAAGTTGCCTTACTCGTGAAAAATGTATTCATATTCCTAATTTTGCACTGTAAAAAAAGCAGTTAGGTTGGATGGCAAGACCTAAAATGACATAGCAGGTTGAATCATGAAGTCGATATACACCACAGTGATTCATAGCATTACCGGCAATCAAAAATTATTCTCGTGAGGAATGCAGGCTAGTTATACCCGGGAACTTATGGTTATTCCTGAGTAGAGTGCGGCGGGAATACTATATGTTTCAGACGGAGTTGCCGATATGAAACACAACACCTATATCCTTAAAATTTGAACGTCAATAACCATTTAACAGGGTGAATTTTTATGTAAAGGTGGTTGTTTAATATTGCCATGCGTACAAATGAAACCGGTTTGTTGTTGTCAATTTAGAACAAATCTCTTTTGTACTCTTTGAAATACTCCGGTCCGGCGCCTGTTATTCTTAACGGAGGAAAGCTGGACAGGTTATGGAAAGTAGCTCAACGACCACGATGAATTTATTGTTCGAAAATCAGATCTTTAAGTATGCCCGATCAATCCTGGGAGTATGTTGCGAAATCCAAAACGGGTAACAATAGGTGCCTGAAAGGTAGAATAATTACGATAAAGCGGTACTTCTAAGATTCAATGACCTGATGGAACATAGACATACGGCGAATAACGGAGAGTCGTTGTTGATTCAAAGGATTAAAGAAGGTGAGGAGTATGCATTCGAGATCGCATTTCTGAAATATCATTCCCCGCTTTGCCGTTTCACCTGGAAATACCTCCGTTCGAAAGCACTGTCAAGAGAAATTGTTCAGGAAGTATTTGCCGATGTGTGGGAAGACCGGGAGGACCTGGATCCCGACGGTCATTTGCGTGGTTTTTTGTACGAGATGGCCCGGAATAAGGCTCTGAATTATATCAAACACCAGAAAATTGTGGATGATTATATTTCGGAGGCCAGGCAGCGAAAAAAGGTGAGTTCCAAAACCGGCTCTTCCCTGATGAAACAAATATGGACGAATTCAAACAGGCGGTACGGGATTCGATCCGGGCACTGCCGCCACGGGGTCGACAGGTATTTGAACTGAACAGAAAAGAAGGTCTTACCTACAGGGAAATTGCAGAATACCTTGAAATATCGGTAAAGACCGTCGAAACTCATATGAGAAGAGCCCTAAAAAAATTGCGAACCCATCTCTCCGATTTTGTGTCACCACTCCTGCTCGTTATACTGATTAAGCAATTCCTGAACTGGTTCTGATTATTCTCACTGAATCGATCTTGCCATTTAAAAATTGTCCTGCCTCACCGCTGATCGCCCTTTTTGGGATTTTGCAGTTCGTGCATTCTGCAAAAGATGTATTCCTTCCTCCAATTTGCTTCCCGGGATGAGTTTTTGAAGAGCCCGTAGATCCAAAAAAAAGAATTCATATGTAGGGGTACCCGGATTTTTATTTGTAACCCAAGTGAATTACGAGGCAAAAGAAGATATGAGCTGGAATATTCTGTACAAATATGTTCAGGGTGAATGTACCGAAGAAGAACTCCGCAGGCTGGGGGAATGGCTGGATGAACATCCCGCAAATGAAGATTTTTTTGCTTCTTTCGTTGAGGAGTGGGATGAGGATTCGACAAACGAACCAGATTCCGATGCCCGCCTGGCCTGGCAGCAATTTCAATAAGAAAAATTGAACAGGCCCGCGGAGGCCCCGGTACCTTCGGACGCATCTTCCCGGAAGAGTTATCATACTCAGCGTCATCCCCTCAAAAACCACAGGCGTACCCTCACCTATTGGACCTTGTCCGCAGCGGCAGTAATACTGCTGGCGGCAGGCTTGTTTTTTGTGGTTAATAATTTTACGCACACTGAAAGAACGGAACCCGGGCAGGTGGAGTACCAGGTAGTACAAACGGTAAGGGGACAGCGTACCACCCTTAAGCTCAGTGACGGGACCCATGTATCGGTAAATTCAAACAGCAGCCTGCGTGTCCCGGATAATTACGGAAAGCAAACTCGCACGCTGTACCTGGAGGGAGAAGCTTTTTTTGATGTGGCTCACCGGTCTTCGCACCCCTTTGTCGTCATTACCAACCATACCTATACCCGGGTACTCGGTACCGAATTTAACATCACGGCCTATGACTCGAACAATGTGGAGGTGGCCGTTAAAGAAGGCAAGGTATCGCTGGGTACTCTTGAAAAAGGGCGGCCCGGTGAAAAAAAAGCCGAGATAAGCCGCGACAAGCTGGGCATAATATCCGGGGCTGGAACCGTCGAGGTCTCGGACATCAGGGAGATCGATCAATATGTCGGGTGGACGGAAGGCCGCCTCAAGTTCCGTCGCACTCCGTTCCCAGAAGTGCTGGAACGCCTGCAGCGCTGGTATGACATCGATTTTATTGTACACAATTCCGTTTCCGATCTCTCCGAACGAACACTGACCGCCACCTATGACAACATGCCGCTGGGAGAGGTACTCAAGGTACTCTCGATATCAATGAATGTTTCCTATACGCGCGAAGGGCGTACCGTGACATTTTACAAACAGCAAAATCAACAAAATCATTAAGCCAGTTAACTTAAACTAAATGGAGAAAAAAATGGTCACCAATAAGAAGCTACCACTAATAAAACTGTGCAGGCTTCTGTGGCTTCCCTTGCTTATGTTCACTGTATTTTCCAGTGTTTCATGGGCACAAGAGGACAGGAGCTTGCTGGTTGACTTGAACACCAGGATGAGGCAGCCGTAGAGGGGGTTAATGCATCCTCGCAAAAGTTGATGAAATTAGTACAGCTTGACGGCGGACAACAGGCACTGCTGAATGCACTGCAGGATATTGCTGTCCAGGCAGGGCTTAAGCTCTCATACAGTGAGCAGCTGATTCCCTCTGAGCGAACCGTTACCCTGTCCAAGGGTACCTATACCACTCAGCAGGCTCTGTGGCACGCACTTGAAGGTACATCCATGCGGCTTGGCGTTTCACCCAGCGGACAGCTTTTCTTCTTTAAAATGCAGAAAAAGCGTTCTTCCACCCGCATAGAAACAATTTCCGGACAGGTTACCGATGCAAATACCGGGGAAACACTGCCCGGTGTTAATGTACTGCTGAAGGGAACAACTACCGGTACTGCAACCGACAACCAGGGCAATTATGAACTTTCGGTACCTTCGCTGCAGGATACCCTGGTGTTTT
This sequence comes from Balneolaceae bacterium, assembly GCA_033722415.1. GTDB lineage: Bacteria > Bacteroidota > Rhodothermia > Balneolales > Balneolaceae > JAMQKA01. Next base: position 3,526 of record JAWVZC010000322.1, read on the forward strand.
CATTTATCGGATACCAAACCCGGGAAGTGCCAATCAGCGGGAGGACGACGATAAATGTAGAACTCAGCCCGCAGGCACTGACCGGTGAAGAACCGGTGGTCGTCGGGTACGGTGTTCAGCAGAAAAGCGATCTGACCGGTTCAATATCCAGTGTCGACTCCGATGATATTGACAAAATCACCACCCAGTCGCTGACCGATGCACTCCAGGGTAAAGTGGCAGGGGTTCACGTTACTCCGACAAGTGGCCGACCGGGATCCCAGCCCGAAATTCGAATTCGCGGGGTGGGTACCCTAAACAATTCCTCGCCGCTCTATGTTGTCGACGGTATGCTGCTTGACGATATCTCGTTCCTATCCCCGCAGGATGTCGAATCGATAGAAGTACTCAAGGATGCCTCGGCAACAGCAATTTACGGTTCACGTGGGGCCAACGGCGTAGTTTTAATCAGCACAAAAGAGGGGGTTTCCGGAGCACCGCAAATCAGCGTGCGCACCTCTTATGGTCTGCAGCGGGTGAATAACAAGGTTGATATGGTCAATGCCCGCAATTATGCCATGCTGGCTAATGAATCTGCCGCCAATGAAGGCCGTCCGCAGGTATTTCAGGATCCCGACCAGTTTGGTGAGGGAACTGACTGGCAGGATCTGATGATCGACGACAACGCACCGATCCAGAAATACAATATTTCGGCAAGCGGTGGCACCGACCAGCTGACCTATAACCTGAGTGCCAACTTTTATGATGAGAAAGGCGTGTTCAGGGATGCGGATTTCCGTCGGCTCACATTCCGTGCCAACAACGAGTATTTCTTAAGCGACAATATCACGTTCGGTCACAATCTGACCTTGATCCGAAATGACCGAAAAAGGGAACCCGGCGATATTGTGAACCAGGCGCTGCGGGCCGATCCCACCGTGCCGGTGCGTAATGAGAAGGGCGAGTTTGCCAATACCACCGTCAATTGCGGGGATATTAATCCGGTTGCGGCTGTCCACTACAACCGGAACGACAATTTTCAGTATCGTACTACCGGGACCGCTTACCTGGAGATCGATTTCCTGGAAAACTTCCGGTTTAAATCCAACTTCGGTTATGACTGGGGACGGGACGAGCAGAAGGATTTCAATCCCGAGTTTTTTGTCTCCTCAATCCAGAATAACCAGAACAGTTCGTTGAGTGTTCGAGAGGAACGCAGGACCAACTGGCTCGCTGAAAATACCCTGAGCTACATCAACGACTTTGGACCACACCGTATAGATGCGGTGGCAGGGGTAACATTCCAGGAAGATGAGGTCGAATTGATCGGGGGAGGTCGCCAGAAATTGCCGGGTGAGGACCGAATATTCTGGTATCTGAACGCCGGTGACGCCGACAGCCAGACCAATTTTAATTCCTCGGAATCATGGGGAATGATTTCATACCTGGCGCGCGTCTATTATGTGTATGATGACCGCTACCTGCTGACGGGTACCTTCCGGCGCGACGGCTCCTCCAAGTTTGCCGAGCGGCATCAATGGGGAACGTTCCCATCTGTAGCTGTTG
>JAWVZC010000323.1:0-5032 GCA_033722415.1 Balneolaceae bacterium
ATACCTTTTCCACGATCTTCTCCTTTTTGTCGGCGACCATCGGGGCGAAGTCGAAGGGTTCCTCCACGCAGTACATCAGTGTCAGTGTGGCATAATACTTGACGGCCAGTTCCGCTGCAAAGGATAGAGCCTGGTTGGCATTGTCCGAAAAGTCGGTCGGCAGGTAAATCGTCTTGATATCTGTCAGCATAATTTCTTCCATTTCGGTTTATGATGGTTATTCTGTTGATACCAATGTTGGTAAACCAGGGAACGCAAGTTGTAAGCGGATCTGCACCTTTTTTGTAAGGAAAACTATTGCAAGACCGCAGCCGCGTGTACCTGTGGAAAAACTGTAAATTGGCACATGCTGTCAACCAGGGTCCCGGTTTCAGGCCTCCGATTTCTTTTCCCGGCTTTCAGATTCGATTTTCTTGATTAGCGAGCTCCATTTGGCATCGGGATTGATTTGGCCTTCTGCCAGATCGCTCAGCCCATAGTCCGCCTGTTTCTCCTCGCGCAGGCTGTCCAGCAGCAGTTCGGCCACGTCGTGACGATCCAGGGCCTTTGCGTATGCGACGGCGGTGCCGTAGCCGGCAATTTCATAATGGTTTATATGTTGAATAGCCGTAATTATCGCCGCGTCCGAGACCTGCGGATTTTTACACCGTTCGCGCAGCTTCTGCGCTTCCCTGATTAAGCCCCGGATACCGTCGCACTCCTCGCCACCCGGCTCTTCCCGGATGAGGTTGAACACGCTTTCCAGCCGGTTGATCTGTCGTTCGGTTTCCACCTTGTGCCACTCAATAATCTCTTTCAGTTCAAAAGAGTACGCTTTTTTATCCAGCTCGGGCAGCAGGTCCAGCTGCTGCTTTTCTCCGTCATAGAGGTCGCGCAGCTGTTCAAGCATCAGATCGTAGAGGTCAAAAATTTGAACTTCACTTCCCATGGTCCTGTCCGGTTTAAGTTGATATTAGTTAACGGTCTGTGCAACCAGGCCGTGAAGGGCCTCACGAAATTCCTCCTCCTCGTTCAGGTTGTACTCCAGCAGCTTCCAAAACTTTTCGGGGATCACCTCCCTGGCGTTATCGTTCAGCAGGTGGTATACCTGCAGTTCACACTGGTTGATGCGGTTGAGAGCGAGCGTAATGGCCTTGTCTTGCAAGGCTGCCTCGGTGCACCGGTTTACCAGCTCTTTTGACTCTTCAATCAGGGTGAGCATTGTTCTGCAGTGGTCTGCCCGCAGGGCATCGTCCAGTTCTTCAATCATCTCCTCCAGGCGCAGTATCTGCATCCGGGTCACCCCGGTATGTTGTTTAATCAGATTGGTAAGTGCGGGACTATCGGTGGACTTTTTAAAAGACATAAGAGCTCCGACGATCTTAACTTCCGCACTGTAGATATCTTTGAGCATCTCGAGGTACAGTTCCTTTTCGGTGGTAATCGGTTTCATGGCACGCATGTAGATTATAGTTTTTTACCAAGGTATGGGGTCCGCCGGTGGGAGGTAATAGATGTTTCGTCAATGAGCAGGCGGGGAATTGTAGAATCGAATTGTGAGGGAAATCCCCACGGGGCATGTGAGTGAAAACAGGTAGGTAAGGTTCGGCTTTTTTTATATAATAAACTCTTGAATTTAAACAACGTATCGTCCGGAGATGCACGGCAAATTCGAGAATCTGAGAAAAATCCTAGACAAGAATGATTGCCAGCTACTGCTGGACCACATACCACGGCTGCTGATACTGGCGGACCTGGAGGGAGAAATACTATTCTGGAACCGGGGCGGGCAGGAAGTGATGGGATACTCCATGGAACAGGCCGAGGGAATGAAGGTTTGGTTTATGTACCCGGATCGCGGAGAATCAGATTTTTTGTGTGAACTTGACCGGTTAAAAGAGGGGGAAATTATCACCCAGACTATGCGGGCCCGACATGAAGACGGTTCGGAACGATGGCTCAACATAAAAAAGCGGCTGATTGAGCTCAATAACGGCAAACATCTGGTTATGGAAACAGGTAGTGATATCACAAATACGGTCCAGACGAAAAAGGTCAATGCCCGTAATGAGCGCCGGTTAAAAGCGATACTTGATACCGCCGTGGAAGGTATAATTACCATTGACAAACATGGCGTGATCGAAAGCTTCAACAACGCCGCCGAAGAAATATTTGGATATGAGGCTGAAGAGGTAATCGGCAAAAATATTCGGATTCTCATGCCTTCGCCCTATTATGAGGAGCATGATGAATATATGCGCCACTACCTGGAAACAGGTGAACGCAAAATTATTGGACAGGGGAGAGAAGTGCGCGGCAAGCGCAAAAGCGGGGAGATTTTCCCCATGGAGCTTTCGGTCAGTGAAGTAAAAATAAACGGGACTGTCTTTTTTACCGGGATCATCAGCGATATCAGCGAACGGCGCAAGCTGGAAAACGAAATTCTGCAGATCAGCGAAGAGGAGCGTCACAAGATCGGCCGCGAGCTGCACGACGGGCTCGGGCAGATGCTGACCGGCATCGGGCTGATTGCCAGGAACCTGGCCAACAAACTGAAATCCAACGAACTGCCGGGAGCCCAGGAGGTCCAGGAGATTGCTGATATGATTCGCGAGGCGGATGAACAGGCCCGGTCGCTGGCGCACGGCCTCGTCCATTTGGAACTCGAGGAGGAGGGATTTCACGTTGCCCTGGAGCAGTTGTGCAAGCGGGCTAAACGTTTGTTTAACATCGAATGTGATAAAGATCTGGATTCCGATTTTCAAATCGATGACAAGATGGCTATCCTGCACCTGTACCGCATTGTTCAGGAGGCGATCAGCAATGCCGTGAAACACGGACAGGCCACCGTAGTTAAGGTGGAATTGAATGTCAGTGACGATTTACTGCAGCTGAAGGTGATCGATAACGGAATCGGGTTTACCAATCCCGGGAACAGGGAAAAACTGAAGGGAATAGGGTTGAATACCATGAGTTACCGTGCCCATATTCTGGGGGGATACCTCGATATGAGGGAATCCCCGGAAGGACATACGGTGCTGGATTGCCGGATTCCGATAAAAGAGTTTAATTACTTTAAAAATAACCATAGCTGACCATGTCAAACGGATATAAGAAGAGAATTGCCATTGTTGACGATCATCCCATGATGCGCAAAGGGCTGGCTCAAACCCTAGATAATGAGCACGAATTCACCGTGGTGGCCCAGTACGACCGGGCCGAAGAGGCGATCCAAAACTACGACGAGCTCGCCCCCGACCTGATGATTGTGGATGTTTCACTGCCCGGGATGAGCGGGCTGGAACTGGTCAAGCACCTGACGGCACGCGATTCCGAGGTCAAAATTCTGGTGGTTTCACGCCATGATGAGACGCTGTACGCAGAACGGGTGATCCGAGCCGGAGCCAAGGGATACGTAATGAAACTGGAGGCCGGCGAGGTACTGATCAAGGCGGCCCGGAAAATCATGAACGGCGGTATCTACGTAAGCAACGAGGTCAGCGAAAAGTTGCTGATGGGGATGGCCCGCGGGCAAAAAGATATTTCGGAATCGCCCATCGATCTGCTGAGCGATCGCGAGCTGGAGGTCTTTGAACTGACCGGCAAGGGGAACAGCACTCGCGAGATTGCCGACAAACTGCACCTGTCGATTAAAACGGTGGAGTCCTACCGGGCGCGCATCAAGACCAAACTGAACCTTGAAAACGCCACCGAACTGATGGTTCACGCCGTCAAATGGGTGGATAATGAAAATGCCGAGCTGGGATAGGGTTTTAGGATTCAGAATGTAGAATTCAGAATTAGGAATTCGGAATTCGGAATTTAGGAGTCGGAGGTCGGGAAAATACGTTGGTTGATTTTATACATGGGACAAGTTAAATAGTCTCGTATAGGTATGAGCCTCCCGGTGTAATTTCGGCAATTCCAACCTGCGGTTGCAGGCAGCCCCTCTCCACATATCTTTTTATGGCCCCCGTCTCCCTTCACCCCTTCCCGCCCACTAAATCGTAGGGAAATCCCCGATACCAAGCCTTCCGAATTGATTACATGTTCAAGAAGGAACCTATGTCAAGAAGATAACCGGAAAATGGCGTAATTGGGAGTGTCTGAGAGGTAGAATGCTCATGACCAGACTTGAACAACCATGACAGTATTAATGAATCAAACGGAGAATTGAGAGTATGAGATCACTAGCAAAACGATCGGAAGGATCACCGATAGAGGCACTCAGAAGAGAAATGGATCAGTTGTTCGACGAAATGGTACCATTCTCGTGGATGAGGGAACAAGGGGGCAACGGGTACGATTTATGGGCTCCCAATACGGATATGGTGGAAAATGACAATGAATACGTTATCAAAATGGATCTGCCCGGTATCCCCAAAGAGGATGTGAATATCACATTCAAGGACAACCGGCTGACCATCAGCGGTGAGCGCCAGCAGGAGGAAAAAGAGGAGAAGGAGAACTATATGCGCCGTGAACGATATGTCGGCAATTTCCTCCGTTCCTTTACGCTGCCCAACGCCGTGAAAGAAGATGATATCAAGGCAAAATTCAAAGACGGGGTACTGAGAATAACCGTCCGGAAAACAGAAGAGAGCAAACCGAAAACGGTCAAGATCGATTAAGTAACTACCTGATCAATCGGCTTCATGGGCATGGTGGTATGAGCGCCCCTGCCCATTTTCCGCAGGACTACATTCCGGAATACGTGGCCGGAACACTGCGAATAAAAACAGTTAACAGGCGGCAATAATATGGGAGATCAGTATGAATGATGAGATGAGTGGCAAGGTGGCAATTGTAACCGGTGCCGCAACTGGTATCGGAAGGGCAACAGCCATAGCATACGCCCGGCTCGGGGTTAAGGTAACAGTAGCGGATGTAAACACCGAAGAACTCGAGCATACCCATACCCTTGTGGAGGATGAGGGCGGAGAGGCACTCTCGCTTGCAACCGATATTTCGAAACCGGACGAGGTCCGAAACATGGTGGAGAAAACCGTGGAAAAGTTCGGGCGTCTCGATTACGCCTGCAACAATGCAGGTA
>JAWVZC010000324.1:0-5002 GCA_033722415.1 Balneolaceae bacterium
AAGAAAGAATAAGAAAAAGCAGCCGATGGAGTTTCTGGAAAAAAAATGTTTATACCAGCATCTTTTTAAATAAGAATCTCTTCACTACCATATCCTATGGATTCTTTTTCAAAGGAATGTGGCTTTTGGTGGCCATCCTGGGCATGACGGAAGCTTCCGGATCCAACGGGGTTTCAAGGGTTACCTGGCAGTTTGCATCACCACTGATCCTGTTTTTATATACCGGCATTAATTTTTTTGGCTACTCGAAAAACCTCTTCTTTACCAGCGCCATCCGGGAAACCAATTTCAGAAATCTTGCCTCCTTGTTCTTTGCAACCATCGGCATTATAATGATTGTAGACAGCATGCTATTTTGGGGGTTTATCTGGGCCGCCGACCAGATACAATGGGTACATATTCTCTTCTACTATACCTCCGTGGTTGTGTTGGCGGTTATCAGTTTCTGGGTTGCCATATACAACCCCATATTTACAGACAATTTTCTCTTCTTTGACTTCGGTATAATAAAAAACAGGGGGAAGGACTTTAATTTTTGGGGAGTGGGATTATTGGTGCTGGTTTCTTTTATCCTGGATGAAATCCGGTATACCGATTACCAGTTGATTATCTCCATAGCTGGTGTATTTGCCGCCTTAATGAGCCTCTACTATCTGAAAGAAGTTGATTATTTCAAAATTGCCAGATCCGCTTTTAGCAGGATGCACAATCTCTGACCGATGAATTCGAAACCGAACACAGATGCGCTGAACAAGTCGCTTCCGGTACCGTTCTTTTTGAACAGGGACGAAATCGTATCAGGATGGGTCCTGTTTTTATCAGTATGCGGAATCTATACCGCTTTGCGGCTGTCGGCTAACGGTATCATCTTTACAGACGAGTTTTTTTACAGAAGCCTCTCCGGTCAGCTTACCATTGAAAGCATTGAATCCCTTCTCAATATAAGAGCAAAACTCTGGTGGATAGATTATCTGACGATACCGGTTATACTTGTTTTTAGAACCCTTTTTGCAAGTATCTGCATTAGCATTGGTCTTGTTCTGTTTGAAAAGTCGTTTAGTTTCAGCAAACTGTTCAAGATAGCCCTCTTGGCTGAAGGCGTTTTCATGCTGGGTGAGTTAATCTATCTTATCCAGATATTTTCGGAACTGGAGTCATTGACTCTGCATGAGAGTATCAATTATTACCCGCTTTCCTTAATGTCCGTTGTCGGGATAGAACATGCGCTCCCGTTCCTCTACTATCCACTACAGACGCTCAACTTTTTTGAAATTCTGTATATATGCGTCATCAGCGGCCTGCTGTCATTGCATATTGAAGGCGGTTTCAAGGAGTTGCTTTCTATTGTTATGCCCGCCTATTTGACCGGACTGATTCTCTGGCTGTCTCTCGTTGCGTTTCTGACTCTTCAGGTAAGTTAAATGGAGTAATTCGTGAAGAAAAAACTGGCTCAAATATTTCTGATACTGGTATTGGTGGCGATCGGTGTGTTAGGGTACTCCATCAGTAAGCAGCTGGATCTTGAGGAGGTTATAGAGCAGAGAATCACCTCACTTCCCGAATTCGAACTGCAAACAATGGAAGGGGAGATATGGAACAGCAACGTGGTGGCCGACTCGCTGGCATTGATAGTGAACTTTTTCAATACCGAATGTCCGTTTTGTAATGCGGAAATACGAAGCATCGTGAACCATCATCAACTCGGTAATGTGACGAATGTGATCCTGATCTCCGACCAATCCCTTGAAGTGTTGAGAAGGTTCCGGAACAATTATCAGCTCGAGAACGTCACGGGTATCCGAATTATGCGGGACAGCACAGGTTCCGTTAAAGAACTCTTCGGTGTGAAAGGGGTGCCCACTACCTTCGTATACAGCATCGAGAAGGATTTGATAAGTAGTATTAAAGGAGAGATAAAAGCCGAAGTGCTATACAAACTGGTGAGGAAAACTCCCACCCGGACTGACTCAACGGGGATACTGCCGGGCGTAGATTGTGAATACCAACCGTGAAAAAAAATGACGGGATCGGATCGTTTAGATATAATAAGGAAAGCGGAGGATGCTTTCATCCGGCAGCGGGACCAGTCGGATTGCGGGGTCGCCTGCCTGGCCGCGGTAATTCGTTATTTTGGAGGCGAAGCAAATTTGGAGCGGATGCGGGAGCTCAGCGGCACCACCCAGCGCGGCACTACGCTTCTGGGGCTCTACCAGGCGGCCAACGAGATCGGCTTGAAAGCCGAGGCCTACGAAGCCGACTTGGAAAACCTACAGAAACTGGAGCAGCCCTCCATTCTCCATATCATTAAGAACGGCCGGCTGCAACATTACGTGATTTGTTACGGCTGCGAGGATGGTGAATTTATTATCAGCGACCCGGCGGAAGGGCTGAAGCGCTATACGCCGGAACGGTTGGAGAAGGAATGGCAGAGCAAGGCCCTGTTGCTGCTGGAGCAGGATGAAGAGTTTGTCACCACCGGGGAGCGGCGGAAGGACCGCTGGGTGTGGCTGCGCCGGCTGGCCCGGGAGGATATCAACATTCTGCTGCTGGCCCTCGCCTTGGGCATATTTGTCTCCGTTCTGAGCCTGGCTACGGCCATATTTTCCCAGAAGCTGATCGACGAGATTCTGCCGGCCGGAGATACCCTGAAACTCTTCGTAGGGCTGGGACTGCTGGCCTTCCTGCTGTTTGCCAGGAGCGGCCTCTCCTGGATCCGCCAGCTGTTCCTGATCCGCCAGAGCCGGGATTTCAACAACCGAATCATCAACACCTTCTATAGTTCGCTACTGAGACTTCCGGTGCCCTTCTTCTTCAACCGGAAGACCGGCGACCTGATCGCCCGGATGAACGACACCCGCCGCCTGCAGCGCACCATCACCTTTCTGTTCAGCCAGGTGATGATCGACGTGCTTCTCATACTGGCAGCCACCCTGTTTATCATGAGTTATTCCCTGAAACTGGGATTGTTCGTACTGTTGAGTGTACCTCTCTATTTTGCACTTACCTGGTTATATCATGAAGCGATCCTGGGCGGACAAAAAGAGGTGATGGCGGCCCATTCGCTGAACGAGAGCAACTACGTGGATACGATCCAGGGGATCGCCACCATCAAAACAGCTAATCGGGAGCCGTTTTTCTCCGAAGTAACCAAAAAGATATACGGGTTTTTCCAGGATAAGATATTCGATCTCGGCAAGATCAGCATCGGTTTCACCTTCTGGGCGGATGTGATCGGGGTCCTGTTCATACTCGGAGTACTGCTCTGGTCGTCGCTGCTGGTGCTGGAGGAGTTGCTTCTGCTGGGAGCCCTGGTGGCGATATTCCAGATGACCAGCCAGATGATCCCCTCGGCCAACCGGCTGGCCCTTACCAATATTCAGCTGCAGGAGGCCCGGGTGGCGTTTGAACGAATGTATGAATTCACCTCCCTGGATCCGGAATACGATGGTGCGGAGGTGAAAAAAACTTCCTCCGGTAAAAGTTTCAAGCATTGGAATTCGCTCGCTGTATCGGAGCTATCTTTCCGCTTTCCGGGACGATCACCGTTGTTGAAAAATATTTCCTTTGATTTGAAGCGGGGTCAGATGATTGCACTGCTGGGGGAGAGTGGATGCGGGAAAACCACATTGCTGCAGATCCTGCAGCGGTTTTATGATCCGGAAGAGGGGGATATCACAATTAACGACCAATTCGGATGGTATGAAATTTCGACGCCCGATTGGAGATACAAGATCGCCGTGGTACCGCAACAGATCAAAATTTTTAACGGCACTTTGTTGGACAACATATGCCTCGGCGATCATCCGAATAACCTGGAGCGGGTGGTGGAGTTCTGTCGTGAACATGGATTCCATGAATACTTTGAAAAATTTCCCCAGCAGTACGGCACCCTGCTGGGCGAGGAGGGGGCCAACATCTCGGGCGGGCAGCGTCAGCTGGTAGCGATGGCGCGTGCCCTCTATCAGAAACCGGCTCTGTTGCTGCTGGACGAGGCGACCGCCTCGATGGACCGGGAGACCGAACAAAAAATGTTGAAACTGCTGCGATCCCTGAAAGATAAAATGGGAATCATCCTGGTGACTCACCGGGTGCAGAGCGCCAAGTGGGCCGACAGGCTTTATATCATACAAGAGGGATTGATCACTAAAAAGGGCAGCCCGAAGCAGCTGGCGAAATCGGACAATCTTTTTTCCCGATCTCTTGAGGATATATCGCTTGCGTAGCCGGTTCTGATTCCGACTTCGGTTGGTCTTTAACAGTACTTTCTGATTCGGGCTAAAGCAGGTATCTGTCGACCACCAACACGATCAATACTAGATTCCGCAGCAGCGTTACTTCCAGATTATCTTCCATCCAAACGCTAATTCCCATTTGACGGTGTCCGACAACCGGCGGAAGGAGAGGAACGCTCAATTCCCGTCCGAATGCTGGTTTTGCAGTCGGACGGGTTAGAAAGGGCCATACTGTTAACAACGGGTTTCTCCCCCTATCCGGATAGGGGGAGACCAAGAGGGGGGCAATAATCCGGTAATTATATTATATACCGTAATACTGATATTGAAATTCCCCCACCCGCCGGACGCAGCTACAGCCGTCCGACGGGTAGGATGTGATAACACTCGAAATGGAACACAGATGACACGGATAGAACAGATTTTAACGGATTAAAATGGTAGATCTGTAAACATCTGTCGCATCCGCGGCATCCGTGTGCTATTCTACGCTTTTATTATCTTCAGGAAAAAGCAAGAATCCTCCCACCACCATCCCGATCAGCACCAGATTCCGCAGCAGCGTCACTTCCAGCCCCCCGCCTCCGCCGAACGCACCGAAGCAGCCGCAGCTCTCCACCGACTGTCCCTTTAACCAGAAATAACCCAAAACGCCTGTAAAACCCAGCAACAACAGGATCGATCCTCCGAACGCCCAGGGAAGTTCTTTACCCCAGAGCAGGAAGGTGGCAAGAATGAGTTCGACGACGGAAGTGCCATAAACAATCAGG
>JAWVZC010000325.1:0-5000 GCA_033722415.1 Balneolaceae bacterium
GGCCGACAAAATCGCCCGTTCGGACCTCAGGGGACAGTTTTCATGGTATACCATCCCCCAGAATATCGACGATATACTAGGTTCGGTGGAACGAACCCCGGAGTCGCGGCAGGTACAGGTGACCGACGTTTTTCCCAACCGGGATGTACTGACCGAAGAAAATTTTATCAGCACCCTGGATGTGCATTACGATCCCACCGAGCGCGGGCCCTACAACTACAACAGCGATATCCGTACGCTGACGGAAGAGGAACCGGAGCGCCTGTGGGGCGGTATGACGACGACGCTTCCTTCGGGCCAGGAAGACCTGACGCAAAACAACATTGAGTTCCTGGAATTCTGGGTGCAATCCATACTGCCGGGCGGCCGAACTCCGGATGCTCCCGATCTTGAGGAATACGACGGTAAAATCTATATCGATGTCGGTATCATCTCGGAAGATGTGATTCCCAATTTCAAGTCAAACAGCGAGGACGGCCTGGCCAAGCGTCCGGATGACCTGCAGCAGGATATCCTCGGTGATGACACCGAGGCCCGTTCCTACATCCCGATCCCGCAGCCTGCACCGGAAGGGCAGTTTTCCAATGAAAATCGCAGCCTGGAGGATGTAGGGCTCGACGGCGCTCCGAATACCGAAGGGATCCAGCGAAAAAACGAGATTCAGCTGTTCTCCGGCTACATCGAACAGATGCGGGCGCTGTATGGGGCAGATTCCGAGGAGTTTCGCGCCATCCGGCAGGACCCCTCCAATGACGATTACGTCTATTACGGGCAGGATATCGTATCCGGACTGCCGCTGCATGAACGGTTTCACCGCATGTACGGCTACCATGAAGGGAACACGCCGATCAGCGGTGAGGGCGACAAACGAGCCGTCACCAATCGTCCTGATGCCGAGGGATTGATTACCCCTTCGATTGTGGAACAAAACAATGCGTACTTCCAGTATGAGATCGACTGGAACCCGGCCGATTTTGATGAACTGGAGGTGGGAAACCCGGATAATTACATCGTGGACAAGGTGCCGGGCCCCAATCAGCAGAACCGGTGGTACCAGGTTAGGCTGCCGCTGAAAGATTTTATGCGCAAGGTGGGCAACATCGAAAATTTTCAGAATATCTCCTATATCCGTATCTGGTTTTCGGGGTACGAACAGCCGTTTACCATGCGGTTCGCGACTTTTGAACTGGTGGGCAGCCAGTGGCGGCCGGCGGAAAATGTGGACCAGGACCAGGGGGGACAGGGCGAAATGACGATATCCTCGGTAAATATCGAGGAAAACAGCCGGCGCCGGCCGATCCCATACCGAATTCCGGAGGGAGCGATACGATCAAAAAACAGGAGCCAGCAGCGGCAGACCGTGGCCAACGAACAGTCGATAGTGCTGCAGGCCCAAAACCTGGGTCCCGGCGAGGTCAAGATGGTTAAACGTGTGTATCCCGGCGGATTGAACATGGTGAACTACTCCAACCTGCGGATGTTCGTGCACGGGGAGGGGTACGAAAACAGGGCAGATGCCCAGCTGGTCATGCGGTTCGGCACCGACCTGGTAAACAATTATTACGAATATCGCCAGCCGATCACACCAACGGATGAGACCTTCCCATTTTCCGACAAGCCGCTCTCCGAACTCACCGATGCCGAGCGGGAGCAGGAGGCCCGGCAGGTGTGGCTGAACGAGGAGAATAGTGCCAATATCGTACTGCGGGCATTCAATGAACTGAAGCAGTTGCGTGACCAGCAGGGAATCGATCCCGGGACGGTGTACAAGCGGCCGGGCTTACTGCAGAATGCCCCGCCGGGTGCCGAAGTGGCTATCAAGGGAAATCCCTCGCTGGACCGTATCGGTGAGATCGGAATGGGCATTCGCAACCCGTTCGATCCTGAAAATCCCAATACCGGTGTTCCGTCGCTCAACGCGGAAGTGTGGCTGAACGAGCTCCGGGTTTCCGGCTTCGATAACCGCAAGGGGTGGGCGGCCAACGCCAAGGCGGAGCTGAAACTGGCTGATCTCGCCACCATAAATGCCAACATCAACCGGGAAACCGACGGTTTCGGCTCGTTGAACTCCCGCCTCGGTCAGCGACGCGTATCCGATGTACTGGCTTATGACCTGAACTCCACGGTAAATCTTCACAAGTTCATCCCCGACCGGTACGGATGGAGCATCCCCGTTACCCTCTCCACCAGGAAGTCGACCAGTACCCCGCGGTTCCTGCCCAATCAGGGAGACGTTAGGATCACTGAATTCGAGGAGGCGGTTCGGAACCGGGATGACCTGGATGACCGGCAGAAGCAGGCGATCATCGATCAGAAGATCGATGAAAGCCAGACCGTTTCAGAGAGCTATTCCATTAATTTCTCTAATGTTACCAAAAGGGAGTCCCAATCCAGGCTGGCCCAGTACACCCTTGACAAAACCAACCTCAATTTTGTCTACAACACCACCGACCGGCGAAACCCGGAATACCGGTTTCAGAACAACTGGAATTACAACGGCTCCGTGCGGTATAATGTCAATTTCAGACAGACCCGGCTGTTCCGGCCGTTCGGTTTCATGGGGAATCTGCCCATTCTGGACCTGCTTGCCGGACTTCAGCTCGGCTATACCCCCTCGTCGGTAAACGCCTCTGTGGGGGTTGACCGCACCTACGATGAGCGGAAGCGCAGGGTGCTGGAAGGGCAGCAGCAGATCCCGCTCCAGCAAAGTCATAATTTTTCATACAATACCAATTTTGGACTGGGGTACAACCTCACCCCGTCCATTCGCACCTCCTTTCAGTCCCGGGCCGTTTTTGACCTCTCCTCACTCGGTACCCGGCCGCGCATCAGTGACAACCCGGCTGACAGTGCCACATTTGACGTACGCCCCACATTCGATGTATTCGAGGATATTCTATTCGATACGCTCAGTTCTCGCCGAAGTAACTACGAAGAGTCGTACTCCGCCTCCTGGCAGCCGCGTCTGGGCAGTATCGAGGCGTTGAGCTGGGTAAATTACTCCGCTAACTACAACGGTGGCTACCAGTGGCGAAACAGCCCGCAGGGTTCGAACCTCGGGGCCACGCTGACCAACAACCTGAGTGTGACCCAGAACCTGGAGCTGGATCTCAGGAACCTGCTGGATCGTATGCAGTGGTTCCGGCAGCTACAGGACGGTACCCAACCGCGCAGGTCCCGGCAGCAGGAAGAAGGAGATGATCAGTCAGCGGCGCGGGAGGAGCAGCTGGGAGTGATTCTGAAAAAGGGAGCCCGGGCGATCCTCAGTTTTCGATCTGTGGACATATCGTTCAACAATTCCAAACGCACGCAGCAGGCGGGCTATAGCGGCGGATCGCAGATTTTTCACATGTTCAACAGCGAGGGCGAGGACTTCTCGCCTCCGTTTTCTTACCGCACCGGGTGGACCGACCGTATCGGGGTCGGACAGCTGGTTAGTAACCCCAACGAAGACCGGTCGATACAGATCCCGTCCAACAAAAATTTCACCGATGATATTACCATCGGCACCCGGTTGAATCCTTTCGACAACCTTTCGATCGACCTCACCTGGAACACCAAGTGGGATATTACGAGCACGAGAACACTGACCGTACAGCCGGACGAAAGCAGTTCCAGGGTGCGAACCAGGAACGGGAATATTGGCAGCAGCGTGTGGGCATTCGGCAATGGGTACGGGGTGTTGTTCGAACGGCAACTTCAGCGTGCTTTTGACGATATCAACAACCAGAATAACATCATTGCAGACAGTACCGGCAACAGCGACGGCAGTACCGTGATGGGCAAAGTTTCACTGCAGGAGGACTTTCGCAAGGCCTACCTGGGGGAGGGAACCGGTGCACTCGGCAGGCGGGGATTCACGCCGTTTCCCCAGCCCGGCTGGCGGGTGGTCTGGTCCGGTTTCGAAAACGTAATTCCACTGATTGGGGAAGCCATGTCCCGGGCCTCGCTCAACCACAACTACGAAGGGGAGTACCGCCTCGGCTGGGCCCTGAATCCCGGAAGCGGGGCGCTGCAGCCCCTGTCGCTCGGGGCCTACACGGTTCGCGACTACCTTCCGGAATTTGAACCTACCTCGATTACGGTCGAAAAGCGGTTCAGTCCACTGATCGGCGTCAATATCACCTGGAAGTCGAACCTGCGAACCAATATCCAGTATGACTGGAGTAAAATCACCAGCCTGGCCCTCTCCAACACCACGGTGACCGAGCGCTTTTCACGCGGGTTGAAATTTTCCTTCAGTTATACAGTGCGAAACTTCAAGTTGCCGTTTTTCCCGCGGATCGAAAACGCCGTGGATTTTACACTCAATACCAGCTATTTGGAGGATACCGAGCAAAAACTGGTGCTCAATTCCGATCTTTCCAACGCGCTGCAGCAGGATCAATCCAGTATCATCAAAGACACCGGGAATTATGATTTTCAGCCGGGCCCCATAACCGGACAATCCCGGGTAAACGGGTCTGCCATCATCGGGTACCAGTTTTCTCAGACGATAAAAGCTAATTTTGAGTATACCTACAGCCGCCTGATCCCAAAATCGACCGGCGTGTTTGCCCGAACCGATCACGATATCCGGTTTAACGTGGTGGTGTCCATCCGGTCAAATTGATATCTCTTCAGATTTTTTACCGAAATTCTGTGTCAACTACCCTGTATTGCTCCTCTGGGAATTTATATCTACACAAGGTGCCGGGTTGTTGTTCGCGATTGGGATACAGAGGGGGACCGGCTCCCAGCAGTACCATTTGGCTCAAGACAAAAACCTGGAAAGCGCCGGAATCTCATCCCGGTATTTTGCCGATAAAAGATTCGGGTAGATACCGGACGGGCGATCATAGGGAGTATAGGTGGCTATGATCTCTTCCGGGGTAATGATGTAATCAAGTGAGATATCGTGCTCCTGGATTGGGATATCCGCCTCAGTAACCTGCAGGGGATGTACGGTGGTTACAATGGTCGTATTTTTGGTGATGTTACCGGCTTCCCGGGCCAGTGCA
>JAWVZC010000326.1:0-4960 GCA_033722415.1 Balneolaceae bacterium
CAGCTGCTGCTCGATCATCACCCAAATCTGGCTGTTTTCGGGGGCCTCGATCGCAGCCTGCAGGGCCACGCGGTCGATTGTGCCGTCCTCTCTCTGGAACTGCTGCCGGATAAACGGGTCGGGATTTTCGCCGGTAATCATCTCCACGACCTCCTGGTCGGTAACTGCAATGCCCAGTTCATCCATTTTTTGCTGCAGAAGCTTGCTGGTAACCAGCTCGTTCCAGGCCTGATCTTCGTAGTAGGCCCGCATTTCCGGGGTGATCGAGTTCCCGGTTTGCTGGGAGTACCGGTCGATATATCCGCTGATTCTGCTGTTATACTCCTCCAGGGAAATCGGTTCCCCGTTGACGCTTCCGAGTGACCGGGGACCGGCCTGCAGGGCATCAAAGACCTGCGTATCCGCCAATATCCATAATACACCGAAAGAGAAAATCAACACCCACAGGATAATACCGGTGTTTTTTCTCATTCTTTCCATTACACCCATAACAAAAAACCTCTGTCTGCTGCGTTACAATTACATTTTCAATTCAATTTGCTGCTGGTCTATGCTGCCAATAAGCTTGCAAATATACAAGAAGCCCGCACTAAGAGCAATTCAGTCAGCAGTGGTTGTTACACTACGTTTTAAAAGCCGGGGTATTGTATCGGCGCGGTGATATTGCCTGGTTTCTGACAAAAAAGAGGCGGCTGGTTCTAAAATACTTCGATCAGCCGCATATGTTTCAGGTACTTCCCCGGCTCTTCATTAATACCGCGCAGGAGGGTTTTCATCTCGGCCGCCAGGCTGTCTACGCTGTGGTAAAGGGAGGGGTCGTTGACCAGCATGCCCAGCGTGCCCTCGCCGCTGTCAATTTTGTCCAAAATCGTATTCAGCCGGCTGGAAGTCTGGGTCATCTCGCGGCTCAGTGTTTCCACTTCCCGGAGCGAGTTTTTCATATTGACCAGGGCCGAATCGATCGTGGTGCGGTTGTCGGTGGTAAGGGTATCGATATTTGCCAGCACGGCATTGGCGTGATTGATACTTGCCTCGAGTTCACTCCGCTTGTTTTCGATCAAACGCGAAACTTCACCTGTGGTGGATTCCAGGTTGGACAGGGTAGTTTCGACATGTCGTTTATTGCGATCGTTAAGAACGGTATTCAGCTCTTCCAGGAGGGTATCCAGCTTGTCGAACGAGGAGGAGATGTTGCCGCTCAGTTTTTGTCCCTCGCTGGACAGGGTTTCCATCATACCCCCCTCATAGCGGCCTTCGATGTACCCGTCATAGGGAACGGTTTCCGCGGAACGGCCCTTTTGGACGATAATCGCTTTTTCGTCCAAAAGGCCCGATGATTCGAGGCGGGCGACCGAGCCTTTCGGAATATCGACGCCCAGATCAAACGACATGCTAACGAGAACGCTGTCACTGTTAACCAGTTCGATCTCCTTGACGGAGCCGACCTTGACCCCGTTGATGTAAACATAATTTCCGACACTAAGTCCATCCACGCGGTCAAAATAGGCGTTGATCTTGTGAGATTGCCGAAATACAGGCATATCCTGCATAACCCGGAAGCCCAGGAAGGCCACCAGCAGGGAAGCAATAATGGTAATAGCCACTTTCAGTTCGTTACTGATTTTCGTCAATGAATTTCTCCTTGTTTGATTTAATTTGATATTCGCTTGCTTTCACAAAGTCCAGCAACTCCTTGTTGCTGCTTCTCCTGAGTTCGTCCACCGTTCCGTGCCACCACAGGCGCTGTTCATGCAGAAAAGCGACCTTTTCGGCTATGTTGAGGACGCTGTGGATATCGTGGGTTACTACGATGGATGTGATATTGAGGTTACTGCCCAGCGAAGTAATGAGTTTGTTGATCTCATCGGAAGTCTGGGGATCGAGCCCGGAAGTAGGCTCGTCGTAAATTAAAAAATCGGGCTGCAAAACCGTGGCACGTGCCAGGGCCACTCTGCGGCGCATGCCGCCGGAAAGTTCGGAGGTATCCTTGTCGGCCGCCTCCAGCAGGTTGACCATATCCAGGGCATGATGCACCTTTTCGGTAATCTGCTGCTCCGTAAAATCGGTGAAATAGCGCATCGGAAAGGCCACATTTTCGAAGGTGTTTATGGAGTCGAAGAGCGCCGATCCCTGGAACAGGACCCCGAAACGCTGCCGCATTTTGCGCAGTTCCACATATTCCAGCTCAAACACGTTCTGCCCGTCGATATAGACCTCGCCGGAGTCGGGGTAGATCAGCGCGTTGAGGTGTTTGACCAGCACCGATTTGCCACACCCGGAGCGGCCGATGATGGCCACCGTCTCCCCATCTTCGATATCAAAGGAGACATCCTTCCAGACCAGAAGGTCACCAAAGCTTTTCGTCAGGTTTTTTATTTCAATCATACAACAGTGGAAGTTACAACATTATGGCAGCCAGTACGAAATCGGCTACCAGTACATAGATACAACTCAGAACAGTAGCCTGGGTGGTGCTGGTTCCCACCCCTTCGGCACCGCCGGTGGCGTAATACCCCTTGTAGCAGGATACGGAGGTTATAACGTAGCCGAATACAAAAGCTTTCAACAAGCCAAAGGAGACATCCCAGGGAAAAAAGAACTCGCGGGCCCCCTGCATAAACTCTGGTCCGGGCAGGGCCCCTGAAAGCACACCGGCCACCAGGCCGCCCACTATGCCGGAAGCGGAAGCGACAATATACAGAATCGGAAACATAATGAGACCGGCCAGCACCCGCGGGACCACCAGAAAAGAGACCGAATTAAACCCCATCGATTCAAGAGCATCAATCTGCTCGCTGACCCGCATAGTGCCCAGCTCGGTGGCAATCCGGGCGCCCACCTTGCCGGCCAGCACCAGGCTTGTTATCACGGCTGCCAGTTCAATAAGGATCGATTCCGATACAATGGCACCGATGACCGACTGCGGTACATAGGCAATCTCAAGCTGGTATGCAGTCTGCAGGGTCATAACGGCCCCGGTGAACACCCCGGTCAACAGCACTATCGGGAGCGATTCATACCCGATCTTCACCAGTTCGTTCACCAGGTTTTTTTTGTAATTGTTAAACTCGTAGGAGGAGCGAAGTGCGCGATAAAGCAGTAGTCCGTACTGTCCTAGTTTTTCCAGTGCTTCCATGCGGGCGTTTCGGTTTATATTTTTTGGACGTGGAAACTATTAAATTTAAGGGTAGTTTTCATTTCATGGCCCTTATTTTTCGGCTATATTAGCAACTTAATTTAAAACAGCAGGTACATTCCAGTTGAGGAATTTCTATAACGACATTCTTGACAACATCGTGGCGTTCCGCATTATTGGCGCAACGGGGGTGCTGCTGTTTGTGTTCGCGATCGGTTCCATCGGGTATCACGTAATTGAGGGAATGGAGTTTTTCGACGGTTTCTATATGACGTTTATCACCATAACCACGATCGGTTTCGCCGAGTTGCAGAATCTTACCGATGCGGGACGGGTGCTTACCATGGTGGTGTTTGTTATGGGGATCGGGGTAATTTCCTATATTGCCTCGCAAACCACTCAACTGATCTTTGAAAGTGAAATTTTCAGGAAGCGTGCCATGAAGAAACAGCTTGATAAAATGGAGAACCACTATATCATTTGCGGATACGGTCGTATCGGGCACCGGATAGCGCAGGTACTTAAACAGGCGGATATCCCCGTGGTGGTGGTTGAAAATCGCGATTCCAGTATCGAGCGGATAAAGGAGGACCGGCTGCTGTATGTGGAGGGCGACGCCCAGGAGGAGAGCGTGCTCATCGAAGCAGGCATCCAGCGGGCCAAGGGCCTGATCTGCACCCTTTCGCGCGACCAGGACAACGTATTTGTGACCCTGATTGCGCGCGAGCTGAACGAACAGATATTTATTCTTGTGCGGACGAATCAACGGGCAAATACCAAGAAAATATTGCGTTCCGGAGCCAACAAGGTGATATCCCCCTATGAGGTCGGGGCCGACCGGATGGCGAATGTCATTCTTCGCCCCCATGTCGATCAGTTTATGAACCAGATACTCGGCGGCGAGCACCAGGATCACATATTTGACGAGGTAAAGGTGTTTGAGGGATCGGACCTGGCCGGAAAAACCCTGGCCGAGGCAAAGATAAGGCAGCGGTACTTCGTGGTTATCATTGCGATTATACCCGAGGGCGAAACCGAACAGATCAGGTTCAATCCCGGCAGTGACGACCGGATCAATGCGGGCGACTCGCTCGTGGTTCTTGGTGATGTGGATCGCATTGAACAGCTTCGATCCGACGGCTGTGAAGACAACAGGACCCTCGAGGAGCGGGTTTCACGCCATAATTACCTGAAGCATGTGGATGTCAATGAAACAAGCTAGCCGGAACCCACACCGATGCCGAAATCACAATTTTTCACCCGGTTTTTGAACGCAACACCTGGTATAACGGCGAACTGAATCGAAATTAAATCAACTGTTCTTCTTACTGATGATACGATATCTTACTGCGGGCGAATCACACGGACCCCGGCTAACCGGCATAATTGAAGGCATTCCGGCCGGGCTGCCGATCACGGAAGATGAAATTGCCCTTCACCTGGCGCGACGACAAAAGGGCTATGGACGCGGCGGACGTATGGCATTCGAAAAGGACAAGGCAGAAATTTGTTCCGGCGTGCGGTTCGGGAAAACGATGGGGACCCCGATTGCGTTGCAGCTGGCCAACCGTGCCTTCGAGAAAGACGATACCGGGTGGCCACGTGTCATGAACAAGGAGGGGGACGGGGAGGATGTCGACCCGATCACCGTGCCGCGCCCGGGCCACGCCGACCTGGTGGGCGTCCAAAAATACCGGTATGACGATATACGTCCCGCCATTGAACGCTCCAGCGCCCGAGAAACCGCCATGCGGGTGGGGCTGAGTGCCATCACCCGGAAGCTGCTGAAATATTTCGGAATTGAGATCGGGGGCCATGTGATCC
>JAWVZC010000327.1:0-4959 GCA_033722415.1 Balneolaceae bacterium
CACGTTATCATCCCATCCCTGTACCGACCGGTACTCCGAGCTGTCTTCCGGGTGTTGAAGCAGGTACTGCCAGGCCGCCTCTTGTTCACCCCGTTCCATATAGTACCGGTAGCGGGCGTCCATCGCCTTGATGGCGGCCCGTGCATGCCCGGGTGTCTCAATCTCCGGGATCACCCTGATGTGGCGTTCGGTGGCATTCTCCAGGATCTCGATAATATCTTCGGTGCTGTAGTATCCGCTTCCGGGATAGGTGGAGTGCGGTCCCGAACCGTAGGAGGGCTGCAGCCTATCCAGGTTGGTTTGCGTGTGCCCGCGTTTTCCGCCGACGTTGGTCAGCTCGGGCAATCCCGGAATCTCGATGCGCCATCCCTCGTCGTCGTTGAAGTGGAAGTGAAACACATTTAGCTTGTATAGCGCCATCAGGTCAAGTGTCTTCAGGATCTGCTCTTTCGAACGGAAGTTCCGGGAAACATCCTGCATTAAGGCCCGGTGCCCAAATCGGGGAGCGTCCTCGACCTCCATCGCGGGAACCGGAATTACGTTGTGTTCTTTCTCCCATGAATGAGGAGGAAGTGCTGTTTTAAGCGACTGGATACCGTAAAAGATACCCGCCGGTTCCGCTGCCGATATGGCTATTGTGTTCGGGCTAACCGACAGTTCATAGCCCTCCGGCGACGAGTTCCCGGAACGGAGGGCAATTTTCGGGCCGTCAACCGGTTCGGTTGTCAGCGGCAGCCGTACCCCGAAAACCCGTGCCAGTTCTTCGGACAGGTATTCCGCCTCGCTGCGAAATGCGGGCTGGTATTGAACAGGTGTGTTCGGGGTAAGCTCGAATTTGCTCGCCTTTTTCGAATAGTGTTCCGGTGTCGGGAAGACAGGAATCAGGGATTCCTCCGCTATATGGTCGATATCCTTGTTTCTTGTAAATTC
Organism: Balneolaceae bacterium; assembly: GCA_033722415.1. Classification (GTDB taxonomy): domain Bacteria; phylum Bacteroidota; class Rhodothermia; order Balneolales; family Balneolaceae; genus JAMQKA01. The sequence goes on from JAWVZC010000327.1 coordinate 931, forward strand.
AATTTCGGGCGTGGCCACCGGTACGTGGTCGTCAGGGCCGCGGTCCAGTACCTCCGGGCCATCCACCGGTTTAACGGAGTATCGGGTTATGGGGATCCCGTGTTGTTGGTCCTCGTCCCATACCCAGTATATGCCGATCGGATCGCCGCTGATGTTCAGGATGGAGCCGGGTCCCACAATCTCCAGGGTCACCGAATTGCCCGGTGGCAATCCATTGAGCGTGGAAGTGGGGTGCAGTCTCACCAAGTCGCCATTCACATGTTCTGTTTCAAAATAGCCGTTTTGGTCTTCCCCGAACATGTTGTTCATATACATGCTCCAGCCATCGGCAGGCAATGGCTGGTCACCGGAATTCGTTAGTTGTATCTCTGCGCGGTATTGCGACTGCTCCTGGTAGTGGTTGTCCAGTAGTTTCCAGCTAACATGCAGGTTTTCGGGATGGAATTGAGGACCGGTTTGTCCGGATGCAAAACCGGTATAAATGAGTAGAAGTGTAACAAAAAAGGTGATAACCCTTGAGATCATAGTTGTCTCGCGTTGTTGAGATTTCCTTGTAGTTGCACCTCTGCCTAAGTTAAAACAGTTGCCGGGAACAGAAAACCGGAAATTTGGGTAACCTACATCTATCGAATGACGATTTACCGTTGTGGATACGAAAAAAGGGGAATCCAGTGACGGATTCCCCAAATATTATGATCGAATATGCAGTTTATCGGATTCCGATCCCAACACCCACCTGAGCAATCGGGTATTCCGAAAGCGTGTAGGATGCTGAAATATTGAATATAAGCAGTTTGAGCCGGGCGCCGATCAAGGCGTGAAGCGAACTGTTTTCATCATAGCTGAGGCTGACCGGGTCGTCGATCTTTTCAATCGTTTTGGGTTTGCTGTCGGGATCGGTAGGATTGTACTGGTCGTTTGGTGCCTCTACGGGATACGATCCATCCACCCCGATATCCACGCTTGAGGTCTGATAGCCAACCCCTCCAAATACCGAGATGATCGGGAGTGTTTTCCCGACCAGGGCGTTTATCGTAAATGCATTGGCACTAAAATTGGCCTCCTGGCCCTCCCATGTTGAGGCCGGGAACGGATTTTCGGTATCCTGGTCCGCGTTGGGCGTTACCTCGAAGGGTAAAGTGGCATCAAGGTTGGTAAAGCCCCCCTGCACGGAAAGATCTACCGGCAGCAGGTTACCGCCGGGCAACCACTGGTTGATCTCGTGCTTCAGCCCCAGTCCAAACATTTTCACTTCAAGATCGTTGGGCAGGGGAACCTGGGGCAGATAACGTACCGTGACATCGGTATTCTTGATTACTCCTACGCTGGCCTGCAGCATGGGAGCAGGTATGTAGGGATACCCGGACCCTTGAGGCAGATTAAGTTCAAAAACGCGTTCGTTTTGCCCGGTATTGGGATTAAAAAAGGTGGATTCAGAACCAATAAGCGCTCCCGTTTGATCATCGCCGGCAACGGTTGGTGTTTGCGGTCCGTTCGAAATGTATTCCACCTCCTGCAACGGGAGGTCTTCCACATTAAACATTTGATCGGAAGATGGAACCACGGCGGCCCCTACATTTAGGGTAATGTCGAATCCCAGTGTGGCGTGTGTTTTGGCGGTACTGAACCAGCCTGAGTTGAGATCGGCACCGAACCCTTTACCAACCGGTTTCAAATACTGCTCCAGCAAGATATTGGCATCCTGCTGACCGGCGCGTAAAATTTCGCCGGCATCATCAAATTGGGCCTGGGCCGGCATCACTGACCCCGCAAAGAGTATCAAAACCATAATCCCCGAATAACAGATCTGACGTAGCTTCATGACATTTCGATTTTTTTAATGTTTGTTAGATGATACGCTATTTCTCAAGGTAATAACCACCCCTGTAGCACGCTGTACATACTACACAATTTGTTATAGACTCTCTAGTACAGATTTTTACCGGTTGATTCGGATTTACAGGAGTGGGATACCGCGAAGTTACCCGTTTCCGTCCTCTTCCAGTGAGTCGAGTATGTTGAGATAGGATTCGTACCGTTCGGGACTGATATCACCGTTTTCGAACGCTTCAATCACACCGCAGCCCGGTTCATGGCTGTGGGTGCAGTTGTTAAACTTGCAGTGCCGCCGCGGTTCCAGCATCTCCGGGAAGAAGAGAGAGAGCTCCCACGGTTCGATATTGACCAGGCCGAACTCTTTGATGCCCGGGGTATCCACCAGGTACCCGCCAAAGTGAAGGGGCAGAAGCTTGGCAAACGTGGTGGTGTGGATCCCTTTTTCGGAGTAGTCGGAAACGTCGGCGGTGGGACGATTGATCTCCGGATCAATGCTGTTGAGTAACGACGTTTTACCCACTCCGGAATGTCCTATAAATACGGAAGTCCTGTTCTTTAGCGCTTCTTTAATCGGTTCCAGGGACTGTTCATCGTGGATACTGGTAGCTGCGATATCGTACCCGACAGAACGGTAAAGTTCGATCAGGTGATCGACCTGTTTTTGTTGCCGATCACCGGCAAGATCCATCTTGTTGATAATGATATACGGGGTTATCTCGTACGCCTCGCAGGTTACCAAGAAGCGGTCGATAAATCCCTGCTTGAGTCTCGGTTTCAGTATCGACTGCACCACAAAAGCGCGGTCAATATTGGCTGCCAGGATCTGTTCACCCTGTTTGCTGTGGGTCGATTTCCGGATGATGTAGTTTCGGCGCTCATGGATGGTTTCAATGCTGCCGGTTCCGTCTTCGTTGATCGAAATGTCGACCAGATCACCAACTGCAACGGGATTGGTAATGGAGTATTCCTCCTGCCTGAATCGCCCGGGCAGCCGGCATTTGATAATACTGTGCCCCTCTTCGTCTTCAACAGCAACTTCATACCAGCTGCCGGTGGATTGTACTACTCGTCCCTGTCTGGCCATTTACGATCCTGGTTAAAATTCAGACAAAAAATAGAGAAGTAGGAGAAATAATGAAACAACAGCGGGGCAATGGGGTAACGAAAACTGGGCCGGGGAATCAAATTAGGAAAAAAAAGCTAAGTATTTATATTAGGACAGATGGGAAAATGTGAATTAAACGGGATGTTCAATGACAAAAAAGAAAAAAATCACGCGTAAGGATTTTTTACGAAACACCACCGGGGCGGTGGCCGGCTCGATGCTGGCCAGCCCGATGTCGGCATGGGGGAATGAGGCTCCGACCCGGAAACGGCGCATCGCGCTGGTGGGCACCGGCATTCGGGGGATCACCTTCTGGGGGCGCACCGTGCGGGAGCGCTACGGGGATATCGCCGAGTTTGTCGGGCTGTGTGATATCAACCCGGGCCGGCTGGAATACGGCAGGGAGTTTATCGGGGCCGACTGCCCGGCGTTCACCGATTTTGACCGGATGATGGAGCAGACCGAGCCGGACATGCTGATTGTGACGACCGTCGACGCGACCCACCACCATTTTATTATCAAGGGGCTGCAGGCGGGGCTGGACGTGCTGACCGAGAAGCCGATGACCACCGACGAGGTCAAATGCCAGCGGATCCTTGATGCCGAGAAGGCCTCCGAGGGCACCCTGATCGTCGGGTTCAACTACCGCTACAGCCCGCACCACACCCGGCTGAAAGAGATGCTGGTCGAGCAGCGGGTGGGCCAGATCACCTCCGTGGACTTCCACTGGTACCTGAACGTGTACCACGGGGCCTCCTACTTCCGCCGCTGGCACGGGGAGGTCTCCAGCAGCGGCTCGCTGCTGGTCCATAAGGCGACCCACCATTTTGACCTGCTGAACTGGTGGCTGGACTCCGACCCGGTGGAGGTGTACGCCGAGGGGGGCCTGGAGCATTACGGCAGCAACAACGATTTTCGCGGCAACAAGTGCCGCACCTGCCCGCACCAGGATCGCTGCGATTTCTACTGGGACATCACCGAAAACGACACCTATATGGACCTGTATGTGGCCAACGAGCACCATGACGGGTATATCCGCGACAACTGCCTGTGGCGGCACGAGATCGACATCTACGACAAGATGTCGG
>JAWVZC010000328.1:0-4948 GCA_033722415.1 Balneolaceae bacterium
ATCTGTGGATAAGTTGAAAAGAAAATCGTTCACCCCTCTTGACAAAATTGTGAATAGCATGTTGATATTTTTTGTGGATAGTTTAGTCTATGAATATCAGTAGTTTACAGGTAAAGTAAAAAGTTATTCACATTTTAGTAACGATAGCTTGGTCCTGTATTTTATTTATACACAGTGAAATTAGTGTTGATAACTTGTGGGGAACTCAGGCTTAATGTTAACTCTTGTTGAGAACCTACCGGTAAAATCGTTTCTTGTTTAGTCTGCAAAGTTATCAACAGGGTAATCCACAGAATACAATCGGGGATTTTATGCGAGTAGTCGTGCAGCGTGTGCAGCATGCCAGTGTTACGGTTGATGCCACCATAACGGGAGCAATCCAGCAGGGATTGTTACTGCTGGTGGGCATTCACCAGGATGATACGGAAGAACAGCTGGAATGGATGTGCGAGAAAATACTGAAACTCCGGATTTTTGATGATGAAGAAGGCAAGATGAATCTGTCGGTTCAGGATGTTGGGGGATCGCTGCTTGTGGTATCCCAGTTTACCCTGTATGGGAATGCGGAAAAGGGAAACCGGCCGAGTTACATCGAGGCTGCGGGACCGGAGAAGGCGGAAAAACTGTACGATGATATGGTAACCTTTTTCAATACGCATTCCAGCTTGGAGGTCGAAACAGGTCGATTCGGGGTGCAGATGGATGTTGAGCTTGTGAATGATGGTCCTGTTACGATCATTCTGGAACGCTAATTCAGATGGGTAATGGCCGTATTATTTCTGTTTGTCGATGGCATTGGCCTGGGAGAACCGGGGGCAGAGAACCCGTTCCACCGGTTCCGGTATCCCGCTTTCAGCAGGATGGCGGGTGAACAGCCGTTTACCGGTAAGGCGTACCACCATTCAGACAGCCGCCATCTGTTCAAGGGGATTGATGCGACGCTCGGGGTGGAGGGCCTGCCACAGAGTGGAACCGGACAGGCGACGCTATTTACCGGTCAAAATGCCGCACGGATTGTAGGGCGTCATTTCGGACCCTATCCCCACTCTAAAATAAAGCCGATCTTGAAAAACCGGAGCCTGTTTCACCGGGCTGCCAGTGGCGGCAAACAGTGTCGGTTTATGAATGCCTACCCGGATATCTTTTTCCGGAGGTCACAGGAGCGTAATCGCTGGAGCTGTACCACGCTCATGACCCGGAGTGCCGGTATCGAACTGTATACCGAACGGGATCTGAAGCGCGGCAGGGCGATTACCGCGGAGATTACCCAGGAGGCCTGGAGAGAACGGCTGGGCATCGATGTACCAACAATTGAACCCCGGGAGGCGTCAAAACGGATGCTTAATGCGGCTCGTCATTACGACCTGCTGCTGTATGAGTTCTATCTCACCGACAAGGCGGGTCACGCGCAGAGTTCGGACCAGGCCAATGAGATCCTCGGTCGCTACGATGCGTTCCTGGGATACCTCCTCGACAACCTCGATGAGAATGATACCCTGGTACTGAGCAGCGACCACGGCAACCTGGAAGACCTTTCCACGAAAACCCACACGTTCAACCGTGTTCCCCTGTTTGTACAGGGACCGGCGGCAGGAGCATTCCGGGATGTGGATAGCATTCAGGGAATTACCCCGGCCATCCTCCACATCTTATAGATGGGGGGGCTACCCGTTACTGTTGAATGGTTTCCAACCTGTTTTTAATGCGTCCGAAAATCTCATCGATGGAGCCGACGCCGTCGATCTTCTGTACTTTCCCATGCTTCCTGTAATAGTTCAGGACGGGGGCCGTCTCATTCTGGTACACTTCGAGCCGGTTTTTGACGCCTTCCTCGGTATCGTCGGAACGGCCTTCACCGCGGCTCAATATTCGTTTGACCAGTTCATCTTCGGGGACCTCGAGTACCAAAAAGGCATCGAGTGACTGATTGTTGGATTGGAGAATCTCCTCAAATGCCTCGGCCTGGGGGACCGTTCTCGGGAACCCGTCGAGAATGTATCCGTCTTGGTATTTCTCCTTCTGAAGTTCTTCCTCCACCAGGTCTACGACCGTTTCATCCGGGACAAGTTCGCCGGCATCCAGGATCGATTTTACCTTTTTCCCCAGCTCCGTTTCATTTTTAATCGCCGATCGAAAAATTTCGCCGGTGGAGAGGTGGGGAATTTCATACTCTTCCGAAATTTTTTGAGCCTGGGTTCCTTTTCCCGCACCGGGGGGGCCGAAAATAATTAAGCGCATGAGTTCAGTGTAATTTTTGGATGAATTTTGACGTGAGAAAATAGTGCATGCGGGGGCTACATTCAATATGCAACCGGATCTTGTACGCACTCGCAAATTTGTGTATTGTACAGTGTTTTGAATGAAACCTTGAGTTATGACCTGGACTGACCTGCTCTCATATATTAACCGAGTACTGAATTTTGTCCTCTTCCAGATCAAGGAGACCCCGGTTACAGTGTTGTCGGTGATTATTTTCCTGCTGTTTATCACCATATTCATCATACTGGGAGTGATGGTGCGAAAGGCATTAAACCGGCGCATCCTGCGCCGATTTAAAATTGACGCCGGTACCAGTTACACCCTTTCCCGCATTTCGCAGTACACCATCATTACCATCGGGGCGCTTATCTCATTCCAGTTTATCGGGATAGACCTGAGCGGTCTGGCCGTCGTTTTCGGGCTGTTGTCGGTGGGGATCGGGTTCGGGCTGCAGAATGTCACGTCCAATTTTATTTCGGGACTTATCATCCTGTTTGAGCGGCCGATCAGTATCGGCGACCGGGTTATGGTGGGGGATATCGAGGGGGATGTCACCGAAATCAATATTCGATCCACCAAAATCAGGACACTCAACAATATTTCCATTATCGTCCCGAACTCCGAGTTTGTCTCTCAGGACGTCATCAACTACTCGCACGGCGACCCCACATTCCGGGTAGATATCGATGTGGGAGTGTCATACGGGTCTGACCTGGAAACAGTATTGATGTGCCTGCAGCAGGTGGCTGAAGAAAATGATGAGGTCATGAAAAGCCCGGAACCGCAGGTTCACCTTACCGGTTTTGGAGATTCCGCCTGGAATATGCAGCTGCGCGGCTGGATCAGTGACGTTAAAGATCACCCGAAAATAAGAAATCAGCTAAACCAGGCCATTGTTCAAAAGTTCAGGGATCACGGGGTGGAGATCCCCTTCCCGCAGCGCGATCTTCACCTGCGGTCCAGTGTTACCTTGCCGCTGGATAAAGGGAAAAGCGAATCCGATTAGCCGTTACTTGTCATCTTTACGGCTGATTATCGTGAAATTGGTGTCGTTTTCCCGCTCAATAACGAGGGACAGTGAATCAAACCAGATCCGTATGAGATCGAAAGCCACCGCGTATTCTTCAAAATCGTCCTGACTGTCGATCATCAGCTTATCCTTGATCCTTTCTTTCAATATCTCGATTTCTTCCTCTCCAACCATGAGGGCCTCGGCGATTTCCGCACTGTCCAACCCATTGGAAATAAGGATCAATACCCGAATTTCTAAATCGCTTAACTGTTCAATGCGATCTCCATAGCGATCCATGAACCGCTGCAGGTTGGCAACCTTGTCCGATAGAGAGGTTCGTTTCCTTTTTTTCATCTACTCTGCTCGTATCGTTTAAAATATTGCACTTGACCCGCTAATATCGAATCTGTGATACATAGAAAACCGAGAGTAAAACCCGATTTTACCAACAATTCTCATCACCAACGTATCGTACAGCTAGAAATTATGTCAAGTAAACCCGTACCCCATTCAGAAAGTACCTCGGTATTGGTACCCGGCTACCGTCGCCCTGTACTCGATATGGGTGCGGAACCACTACGTTACCAACAAAGTTTTTCTGCTGGTTCAGGTTGTCTTTCGGTGTGCTTGCCAACAACCTGGTACAACTCGCTACCGATACGTACTCAGGGAAAGATTAACGCCTTATGAAACGCTAAGCCATCAAATTAGCGTATCAAGTTTTGTTATTCTTTGAATGATGGTAAGAAGTAAAACAGTTAATTACAATATATATTAGAACATTTTTAAAAAATTTTCGGCTGTTTGATCGGATATATGATGGATGTAAGGTGTGAAGATTAGGGTAGAGGAAGGTTTGGAGAGCAACAGATCAGCCATCGTCCACTCTTCGTTATACTACTTGTTGTTTACCTGTTTTGATAATCAGAAAGCAACATAGCCGTCATAATACAGGAAATCCTAGTCAATAGGGACCGATCGGTTTTCGATCTCCTACTGCAGTTCGGGCAACTCCCTCTCCAGTATCGGGTCCAGGGCCTCCAGTTTCGCATCCACCTTTGCTGCAAGCTCTTCAAACACCGCGTATTGTTGTTTGGTGGGCCGGTTGTCCCCGGTGGCCACGGTATTTGCCAGGGCGGCGAGCTTGTTGTTCAGCTTGATCGGGTAGTTGAGCACATCCTGGAACGCCTCGGCCTTTGTCTGAACCAGGGCCCCTTCAATTTCTGCGAGGCGGTCCTTTATTGTTTCAGCTCGCGCCCGTGTCTCCCCGGTTGGGTTTTCCTCGAGCAGTTCGTCGATCTCCGCCCGGATTTCTCGGATCCGGTTGATTGCCTTGTGGGTGGTGTCGAGCTTGGAAATGATCGTCTTGTGAAGGTCGAACTGGGCCCGGAAATCATCCTGGGTGGTTTCAATTCTCGGGTCTTTGACGATCTCGAACGGCTGTTCCATGATCGGTTCCCCATCCACGACGAGCCGCACGGAGTACCGTCCCGGGATGGCTTCAGGCCCATCTGTTGAACCCGCCCACAGGATCTGGGTACCCTCCAGGTCGGTGGCACCGGGATAGCGCATGTTCCAGACAAAGCGGTTTAACCCCTCCTCAGCGGGTACTACGTCAGACTGGGTGACACGCTCCTTCTCGTAAAATTTATCTGACTCCTCCACCGGTTCTCCTTC
>JAWVZC010000329.1:0-4847 GCA_033722415.1 Balneolaceae bacterium
AGGGTCTGGTATACACTGTCTCCGCGAAATTTTGTGGCATCGATCCGTCGGGCCGCGGTATCCTTGGCGCTGTAATACTGGATCCTGTAGATATTATCCTGCCCGTCCTGCCGGTAGATCTGGTCGCGGTCTACCCGCTGGGTCTTGGAGTCCAGGTATTTTTTCTCAAATTCGATCCGTTTGGCGTTGGCATCCGGAATGACAAATCCGTCCAGGTAGCTGATAATGGCGGCACTCATCAGGCCGAAAATAATATACGGGATAACCAGCCGGTACAGGCTTACCCCCGCGGCTTTGAGGGCTACAATTTCCAGCCGCTCGGCCATCTGTCCCGTCAGGTAGAGGCAGGCTACAAATACCGCCACCGGAGTGACCAGCCGGATCATCTCCGGGATATAGTTCAGGTAGTATTGCCCGAATATTTCAGCGAACGTGGCGCCTTTGTCAGTGAAGTCATCGCTGTTTTCCGAAAAATCAATCACCACATAGATAAAGATCAGCACCCCCAGCACGAAGATGGTGATCGTGAGCAGCCGAAAAAAGATATAGCGATCTATTTTATGCGTCACGGTTCTTCCACAGGTTTGAAATCTTAAATGAGGTACAGAGTCGCAGCATCAGGTAGATGCCGGCAATGCCCAGCACGATATTGGAAAACCACATCGACCAGAAAGGAGTGATAAAAAGCCGGTCGGCCAGCTTTTCTCCCTGGATTAACGATATCCAGTAAAAGGTCAGGAACCCGGTACCAAAGAGGGCTGCGTAGCCGATATTGCCTTTTTTGGTGAACATCCCGATCGGGGCCCCGATCAGTACAAAAATAATACAGGCGAAAGGAATTGAGAACTTCTTGTGCACCTCCACCAGGTAACGGGCCATCCTGGATTCACGCCAGTTGACATTGGTTTCCAGGTTCTCCATGGTAGACTTATACTCCCGCAGCTGACTCATGCTCATTTCGGCCAGTGCCACCTGGTCCCTCCGGTTGTCCATCAGGTTGAGCACCAGGAATTTGCTCGGCACTTTTTTCACCGTATCCGAGATGCCCGTGCGGGTACCTTCAACCTGCAGCCGGTAGTTAGAGGGTTGAATCTCGACCGTATCGGCCGGCGGAGAGAAGCTGTTTTCATCATTGAACGAATTTCGGATCTGGGTCTCCTTTTCGATCTCCAGCGAGTCGACCACGGCAAGCATCGCCTGGGAACTCATGGTGCGGTCGTTTCGTGTGCGCTGGTCCGGATTGGAACGGGAAAAAGAGAGCTCCGACAGGTCGAAACTGATCCGGTACCGGTCAAAATGGGTCTCTTCCAGGGTCGGCTCATAGGAGTTGGCGTGTGTCAGATAGCGGAGCGTCGCGCCGTCATACAGGTAGAGCGTTAAAAGCTGTCCGTCGCTGCTGCTTTCCAGGTACCCCCGTTTCGCCTTGATAACGGCCTCCTCACGATTATCGTCGGAATCTGCAGCCTGCAGCAGGGTTACATTGTAGAGGGAATCGGTTTCGTTGTCGATATTTTTCACCAGGAAAATATAACCCTCAATCCCCTCATAAAACTCGTTTTCTTTCAGGTCGAATCCCGGTTTTTTGGTGCGAATGTCGATAAACAGCGATCGCGCGCGCTGGTTGGCATCCGGCAGCACATAGTTGGAAAACCATACCAGGAAAATGCAGAGAAAGACAGCCGAGACAAGTACCGGTTTTACCACATGAAACGGGTTGACGCCCGCCGCCCGCATGGCGGTCAGTTCATTCAGTTCCGAAAATTTGCCAAATGCCATCAGGGAGGCGACCAGCGTCGCCATGGGGGCCGCTAGCACCACCATGTATGCCAGGTTGGTGATGATCAATTCGAGGATAATACCCAGCGGCAGTCCCTTGCCCACCAGCTTGTCGATATGCAGGATAAGAAACTGCATCAACAGCAGGAACATCACGGTAAAAAAACAGAACAGGAACGGCCCGATGTGCCTGCGCAGGATATCCAGTTGAAGTTTATTAACCATTGACTGCCGATCTAACGTTTTTGAATGATCTAAAATTAGGCCTATAATACCGTTTTGCAAATAACGATTTGGTACCCATTTTCTTGAGTGTTATTGTAAATGAAAATCCCCGGTATAATACGTTACCCTCGGGCTGGCGAAGGATAAATCGATATCAGAAAGGAGCCGTCTATAACTCAGTTTTACTGCATTTGGAAATTTCGGTAGTTGTTTTGATAAAGAGCAGAAAAAATTGAGGCGGTTTCGTGCACATCAGCATACGTAACAACACAATTGGGACCGGTTTAGTGTGCCTGTTACTGGTGTGCCTCGCGGCCCCCGTAATGCGCGCCCAGGTTCCTTCCGACACACTGTCGCAGGCAGCGGATACCCTGTCAGGAGACAGCCTCGGTATTCTGCGGCCTCCGCCCGAGGTTTCCTATCCGTTTCCCCCGGATATTCCCGATCTGTTCTACATACGCATTTCAGAAGAGCAGATTACCATTAGCCGCGACAGTCTTGGCAACTACACGAGCCGGCGACGTCTGTTTGGCATGGAGATCGGCTTGCCCTACCGGATGGATATGCAGGATTACGCCGACCAGTACCTGGAACACAGCAAGGATGAAAACTGGAAAAGCCTCATTCGGGAATTTGAGTTGGAGCAGGGCCGGGAAGGCGGCCTGCTTGATTTCAAAGTCGATATACCGGGTGGACAGGAATCGGCATTTACCACCATCTTCGGGAAGCCGGAGGTCAACCTGAAGGTGAACGGGACGGCCAACATGAACCTCGGGGCGTCGATCCAGAAAACCGACAATCCCCAGCTGCCGGAAGACCAGCAGACCCAGGTCGATCCCACCTTCGATCAGAGTCTGAAACTGAACATCCAGGGCACTATCGGGGACAAGCTGTCGATTCAGACCGACTGGGATACCGAGCGAGAGTTCGACTTTATGAACCGGCTGAATATCGTCTACCAGGGATACGAGGATGAAATCATCCAGCGGCTGGAGATGGGAAACGTATCCATGGAAACCGGGAATACCCTCATTCGCGGCGGCAGCTCGCTGTTTGGCATTAAGTCGGTGGCCCAGCTCGGTGCGCTGGAGGTAACTTCGGTGCTTTCGCAGCAGGAGGGAGAGGGCAACACGCAAACCATTACCGGCGGGGCCCAGGAGCAGAACCTGAGGATTCGTCCGGCCGATTATGAAAATGATACCCACTTTTTTCTCGACTTTTTCACCAGACAGCAGTTTGAGCAGAATATGTCGAACCCGCAGCAGCTGGGCCAGGCCCTGCAGCTGTCGGAAGTGAAAGTCTGGATTTTGAGAGAGTCGACCCAGTCGTTCGAGGGGGAACGACAGGCGATAGCGATGGTGGATCTCGGTGTGGTGCAAAACCCCGACGGCAGTTACGCCCCGCCGGACGATCAGCGTGACCGGTTTGACGATGCAACGCTCGACCCGTTCCGGGACCCCGCCCAGGGAGTGTCCGCGGCCGATTTCAATGTTGAGCCCTCCGAGTTTGTGGAGGGATATTTTATTCCGCTGCAGGAGGGGTCCGACTACGAGTTAAACCGTCCGCTCGGCTATATCTCTCTAAAACGCAATCTCGGATCGCGCCAGGCGCTGGCCGTATCCTTCAAATACCTGGACCCGCAGACCGGGCAAACCGTAACGGTGGGGGATGTGAGCCAGGGGGGCGGAAACAGGATCTTCCTGAAGCTGATTCGCCCGCAAAATGTGACCACTACCAACACCGCATGGGATCTAATGATGAAAAATATCTATTCGCTCGGCGTCAGCAACGTCACGCAGGATGGCCTCGAAGTGGATATCAGCTACACCGAACAGAACCTGCCGCAAAACACCCTGCCGGAACGCAACGCCATCATACTCCGGGATCTCGGGCTCGACCGTGTGGATGCCCAGGGGGCCACCAATCCCGACAACCAGATCGACTTCAGCACCGGAACGCTGGATCCGGTTTCGGGGAAGATCATATTTCCCTACCTGGAACCGTTCGGCTCCCGCATCGAAACGGTGCTCTCCGAAACATCGCTTCCGCAGAGCGAGGTGGACCGGCTGGCCTTTACCGAACTGTATGAAGAGAAGAAGGTTAACGCCGCCCAGAATTCGAAGAATAGTTTCTACTTGGTGGATGGCACCTCAAAGGGAAGCGTTTCAGACAGCTATTCGCTCGGGTTTTCCCTGGTGGAAGGTTCGGTCAACGTCTACGCCAACGGGCAGGAACTGCAGGAGGGAACCGATTACACGGTCGACTACTCGATTGGAAATATCACTATCCTGAACGAACGATACCTGGCCCGGGGACAGGAGATCAGGATAGAGTATGAGAACAACCAGTTTACCCAGATCGAGCGAAAAACATTTACCGGGATCCGTGCGGAGTACGACCTGAACAGTGACATTTCTCTGGGAAGCACCTACTTCCGGCTGAAGGAACGGCCGCTGCAGGATAAAATCAGGATCGGGGATGCACCGATAAATAATGCGGTCATCGGATTCGACGCCAATGCCCGGTTTGACCTGCCGTGGATGACGCGTGCCATCGACCGGGTGCCGCTGCTGCAGACCAAGACGGAATCAAACTTTTCACTCAGCGGGGAGTTTGCCCAGCTCCGGCCCGACGTGGTACAGACCAATGCCGTCAGCGACGCCATTGAGGATAACGAACTGTTCCCGGACGAAGAGAACGGGGTCGTTTTTGTGGATGACTTTGAGGGGACCGACATCAGCCTCAGCTTTATGAATCCCTCGCGATGGAGCCTGGCAGCCGCCCCCGCTGCCGTGCCCGGGTACGCACCCGATGAGATCTTTTTCGGCGATACCCCTCCGCAGTCA
>JAWVZC010000330.1:0-4841 GCA_033722415.1 Balneolaceae bacterium
ATATCCGATCTATTTTATTTGTAGTCTGTAATTGAGGACGACGGTACTGGTACACAGGCTATTACTTGCTACAATTCTCTTCTTTGTCTGTGTGAAAACTGAAATCTGGCAACGAAATTTATTATGAGAGCTGAACAGGAAAACACCGGCAGTATAAAGAAAGAATTGAAGTCCCTTCGTTTTTCCGTCTGGAAAAAAGGAAGCAGCACGGAGCACTCCCAGTTTTTTGGTAATGCGTTGGATACATCAAAATATTTGGCGCTCCATGATCTTGCAGAACTTGAGGTATCTGCAATAGACCTGAATATTATGCACTCCATGAAACCGATGCCTGCCAGGAAGTGGTTGAACTGGTATTTCAAGATCGCCCTGGCCATACTGGAAGAACAAAATTTTTCGGAACATGTGACAGTTCCATACCCGACAAGTACAGTAGCGTGACGATACCCCGGATTGATCATGATTCCTGTTTCCGCATCGGGGTGACGGATTCAGCATCGTGAAAGCGTGATCGGAAATCAGCACTGCGGGTATCCCCGGGGGTCAACCAACTGCCGAGAGCAGTGAGGCGGTCATTTCACATACAGCCAAATGAATGAACGGGGCTTTTCGACACTTTCGATCCTGATCGTTGAAGATAATCTGATGGTGGCACTGCTGGTGGAGCAGGTGGTTGGGAAACTGGGATGCGAGGTAGCGGGCAATGTTACCAGCGGGGAGGAGGCATTGCGGTGCTATGAACACACCGATCCCAACTGTTTGGTAACTGATTTGGGGCTGATTGGCTCGCTGTCCGGGATCGATCTGGTGCAGGTGATCAGGGAAGGTAAACAGTTTTCCGTGATTTTTATCACCGGTACCCCGGATTTTCCACACCGCAAATTTAGCAACGAGCGAGGCTGTACCGAAACCATTTACTGCCGATCCGATGGTCTTGTGGGTTCCCTGAAACGTATTAATCATTTTCACAGGCGAAAAAAATATCACCGGTAAAAACCAATAGATTCCTGCAGCCGTCACTCCTTATTTTCACTTTTTTCTTCTTTCGGCTTGCTCATAAGTACGTAGTAATCCCGTCCATACTGATCCAGTGTTGTTTCCAGTTCAAATCCGGCCCTGCTGAGCTCCGAGATGACGGTTTCTGCGGTAACCCCGTGCTGGCTGCCGGATGCCCGCCCACCGGGGTCGGCCTCATTGCCGCGCGGCTCGAAATCGATGACAGCCAATCGTCCCCCCGGTTTCAATGACCGGTACAGGCTGCGGTTCATCGGTTCCGGCTCGGTGAAATGGTGGTAGACCCGCCGCATGTAAATGGCATCGCAACATTGATCCGGAAGATGGGTTCGGGTGGAATGACCTTTCAATACAGTAATATTGGTCCATTCGGATCTCTCCACTCGCTCCTTCAGATCCTCCAGCTTTTCCATATCAAGCTCGGTGGTATAAACATGCCCGCTGTCTCCCACGACTTCGGCGATTGCAAACGCTTCATCCCCTTCACCGGCCCCGATATCAGCTACCACGGAACCGTTCGTAAGTTGTAAAGATTCGGTCAGCCACTCCACATCGCTGGAGTGGGATTGTGCACAGCCCGTTTGGAAGGCGGCGAAAAAAAGAAGCAATAAGGTGATGACCAGCTTTAGACCACGAACTGTTTCTTGTGTAATTTTTGGTTTTATTGACATATGTCCTTTTCGCATCTACGTAATCGGGATTGTGTATTATGAAAAGATAACCTAATGAAATAACGGGGCAAGTCACAAGTGATCATATAATTAAAAAATCACGTACGCTGCAGTAATTACTGTTCAGAAAGGTTGGGATTTACGATAAATTGCTGTCGATCCTTGATAAAAACTGATGGGTTCACCCCCATGAACGACTTGTAATCTCTGATAAAATGGGCCTGGTCGGTATATCCGCATTCAAAAGCCACTCTGGTCAGAGGCAGTTCTCCACCTGCTTCCAGCCATCGATGAACTTTGTTAAGCCGCGCAATCCGCATGTATCGCTTGGGAGTGGTCCCGATTTTTTCCCTGAATTCACGCTCGAGTTGCCGCTGGCTGATATACACTCTCTCGGGGAGTTCATCAATTGTATTAATATCCTCCGAAGCACGGATTATATCGGCCGCCTTGTTCAGATAGGTAAGACCACGGTCGTTTTCTTCACGCATATTACGAAGATAATCAGCTGTTATCGCTAAACGCTTCGATATGTCGGTTGTTTCTCTCAGCCTGGAGCAAAATTCACGAAATTCCCTGCCGAGTACCAGTTCCATATCTTCATATTTATCTGAAAATACTGAAGCCGGAATGCCAAAAAGGTTATAAACGCCTTCTGGTTTAAAACGAATTCCGAACACATTAATCAGGTCGGGAAATTTCACCTCATACGGTTTGGTGAAAAGGCCGATAATGGTATAGTCGGGCGAAGAATTCCAGCCGCGGTGAACGGGAAGATGGCAGTGGGGTTCCGATGGATGGATAACCAGTTCCACGAACCCGTTTGGCGCCACCTGCTGGTAAAGGATCTGCTCCCTGAAGATATTAAACTTGCCATCCCAGAAAAATTCGACGTAGTTGCTGAGATCTTCCGGCGGCTGGTATTCTGTAATTTCGACTGACATGGATAATATGATCCGCTTTTGTTCCCGCATTAAATACGGGGAAATCAAGGGAAAAGGTGCAGGATTTTAAAAATATTTAGCAATTTCTGTAATCAAAGACAAGCAGGATAGCCGTACTCTGCTATCCTGCTTGTGATTTGTTACTATGGATAGCGCACCGACTACTCGGGCAGGAGTGATGTATCCACGGTATTAGTACCGAGAGGCAACCACTCCTTCTCAAAGGTGGCCACGATGTTATTGGAACCACCAAAAATGCCGAGTACCCGTGCTCTTGTTTGCGCATTGTTGGTGAGATTGTGCGGCACCATGCGGGGAACGAGAGCTATTTCGCCTTTTGACAAGGAGCCCGTCTCGTCGCCTATTTCTGCATCGACCCGGCCGTCAAGCACGAGTAGCAACTCTTCTGCACTGTCGGTGTGCCGCCCCAGCGTATCACCCGGATCAAGTTCAAAATATACGGCAGCGGTGCTTTCGGTTCCATGCGCACCGTACAGGGGAAATGTTGAATAGCAGTGCTGCTTCTGGTCTGATTTTGCAGTGAATTCGGTAAGTTCGAGATTATTTAAGTCAATCTTTTTCATGGTGAGTATATTTATAAGTTAGAGTTAAACGGCTTCGGGAACTGAAGTAAATTGGCCCCGGTACACCTTCACACGTACCTGTCCCCGTACCATATCCACCTCGCACAGAGCCCAGCCCTGAATGGAGTTCATCCACTCATATTCCCGGTGATGAGTAGAAAACTGGAGGTTGAGTTGAATATGTGCCTTGCCATCTTTCCCGGGATAAAGGATCCCGTCTTCCTGTACTGAAATCCGTTTGGCATCGTCGGTAACGATAACTGCATGGATATTCAGCATAAATTTCCCATCGGCACGTACTTCAAGATAATCCGTGCCTTTTATGGTACCTTTGATATCGGGCCCGTAAACTCTGCCTTCGAAGTCAAGGTTAAAACGGGCCCCTTCCGGTCCGGGGACTACGATATCTTTTGTCAGTTCATTCCATTTAATTCCAAACTCGGTAATATTGGTTAAATGGATATCTTCCTCGAACAGTATTTCGGTGTTTTCATTGATGTTAATGCTCATATGTATGCTCCTTTTTTAATTATGGTGAAGATTACACAGGGAAGCTACGTTGTACAGGAGGATGAGAATTGTAAAAAAGCGACATCTTTGGTGGGGTACTCTACAAAAGGCATAACTGGTAAGGCTGAAACATCGGGTTTTGCGGGGCGAAAGAAATGAATCGTTGAATTCTTTTGCTCGCATCCACCCGACACCAGTTCGGTTTACTCACCAGTCAAAGGGTTGTTAATGGTAAGGGCCGGACCATCCTTGTGAAATTGGTTACTCTAATCCAGCAGTTACCCTGGCTGTAATAACTATAATCGAACGCGTTTAGTGGTTAGATTAGATGGCAACAAACCAGGGATGCCCTTTGCGTCATCCGGGAACCCGAACCGGGATCTCGCGGTGGTATTGAGTGTTGATTTGTTGCGATCCGAGCTCAACGGCAGCGGCCTTGCGAGATCCTGAAACACGTTCAGGATGACATACAGGCTAGTTTTTAACCGCTAAACGCGTTAATCGATTAAATAATTATGCGTGGTAGAGCTATCTACTCATCTATTTTAAATGGGAACATAGTTTTAATTAGCCAGAATATGACATGCTTATCCACGTGTAGTTTCCCTTTGCAGGTGAACCAATTTCATGGTGCCTTATTCAAATTAGATCGGCAATATCTGTAGATAAGACGGGTAACGGGCTGGCAGTCAAGTCAGAATATTGGGACATTCGTATTGAACAGTATTTTAAAGTGCCCCAAAACGTTTTACAGCGGATGCGGAACAATTCTGGGAGCTTATACAGGTAAACAGGTTATTTTCTCCATCGAACGAAGTCGAAGAAGCGAGATCCACCATCGATTTGATCCCGCTCGGCATTGATCGCCGCCCTTCGTTTTTTGCTGATTCCCATTACGAAGGTCGGCACCACGTAGAGGGTAAGAATGGAGCCGAAGAAAAGTCCGCCGATAACGGCGCGGGCCAGCGGGGCCCAGATCTCGGCACCGGTACCGATGCCCAGTGAGAGGGGGATCATGGAACAGATGGTGGTGAGGGCCGTCAAGAGGATCGGCCGCATGCGCCGCTTGCACGCCTCGATGACATTGTCGAATTCCGAATCGGCATGGGCGTTGTCCC
>JAWVZC010000331.1:0-4833 GCA_033722415.1 Balneolaceae bacterium
CCCTGTTCGCCGGAAAGAGTCCCCTTGCCGAACAAGGCCACGCGCGACTGTTTGGGCAGGTCATTAAATGAATCGTCGTTACGGTCGATATAATTTTCCAGCTGAACCAGGTTGCCGCTGACAAATCCCCTGAATCGTCCGAATTTCGGGGAGTAGGCCAGGTTCAGATTACCCTCTTTGGTGCTCTTCCCGAACAGCTCTGCCGAGAACGCAGGGGTATAAGCGGGATTCTTGGTGATGATATTTACCACTCCGCCCAGGGCCTGCGTACCATAGAGGGTGGATTGCGGTCCCTTGATAACTTCCACCTGGTCGATAATGGAGGGGCTTATTCCGTTGAGACCGTATACGGAGGCCAGGGCACCCATGATCGGCATTCCGTCGATAAGCACCGCCGTATTGGGCCCTTCCACCCCGTTGACACGGATCGCATTGGTACCGCAGACGCCGCAATTCAGCTGGGTGGAGAGCCCCCCGACGTTATCGATCAGGTCCATAATGTTCGAGCTGGTCCCGCCCTGCTGCAGCCGCTGCGGTTTTACGACGGCCACTTTAACGGGTGATTCTTTTACGAATGTCTCTCGCATGGTGCCGGTGACCACCACCTCCCCTAGTTCCTCCAGTTTTTCCGTAAGATGAATATTCAACCTGAGTGTGTCGCGGGCGGTGACGCGGATATCCTGTTCCGAGTCCTCGTAGCCGATGGCGGAGACTACCAGCCGGTAATCGCCTTCCGGCAGATTGATGCGAAACGTTCCCTTCCGGTCTGTTGAGGTGCCCCGGCTTTTAGGTGCAATAACTACATTTACACCGACGACCGGCTCATCGCCCGAGAGGACCGTTCCTTCGACGGTACCGGTAGGGGCGTCGGTTTCCTGTGCGGTAGTGATAAGCGGTATTTCCAGCAGCAGTAGTAGTAAGATCAGAAGTCGCATAGCCCAAAAAATATTCTTAGTCTTGACTAAAACAATCTAAAGCGTTTGGGAGTATTAGTCAAGACTAAATTTATAATTAGCTCGCAGAAGGGGTACTAGTGTTCAAAAGCAATTATCTTTATGAGCTGGCGGAATGCATGGCGAACCGGGAACCCGGCAGCGACCGGTATTCAGGCAGTAACAGGGGGTTGCATAAAACCGCCGCATCGACCCGGGAGAGCAGAAGGCGTAGCAATCCTGTTGGGATAGACCTTTCATTCGGTAAAGAAAATTGACCCGGTTCAGGCAGGCTGAATTTATCCCTACATGCCGGAAAACTGAACATAACTGTCCTTGGAGTGGTGACAGGAAACCAGAAAAGGCTCGGCACTACGTCCGTACTGTACGGTTACCGGGAATATATTGGTTGCCCATAACTCACGAAGAGGTATGGAAGATCGGGAAATCCGAAAAGCGTGCGGATACTCATGGGATCATTCGGTGGTATCATGGGTCACAGGTTGAGATCCGTTTTTTGCATCTTGAAGATACGCCGGAAAGCACTTTGCCGGTGCAGTTGCCGGTACTATGACACATCATACCCGTCCACGTAGAGCACTTCACCGTTGGTATCGCCGGATACAGCCTCCAGATAGGCCTGTGCAACTTCGTCGGCCGAGGGCCACGGTTTGGAGTCCTTCCTCATTTTCTCAGCCGTCTCTTTAATTAGCGGCGGCGATACGATGCAGATCCGTTTCTCATCGGGCATGTCCAGAGCCACGGCGCGGGTAAATCCCTCGAGGCCGGCATTGACCATTGCCACGGCCGAGGTGTTGGGCCAGGGCCGGGTGGACAACATGCCGCTTGTAAGTACGAAAAAACCACCGTCATTCAGATGAGAAATACCGTATCTTACCAGGTTTACCTGTCCCATCAATTTGCTTTTGATTCCAACCTGGAACTGTCTGTCAGAGAGATCCCGGATTCCGCCGAAACTGGCATTCCCGGCCGCACATATTACGCCGTCAAGTTCTTCAACGGTATTGTAGAAGGTTGAGATCGAAACCGGATCGTCAATATTAATTCCGGGCTGGGTACTACGTGACGCGCCAATAATTTCGTGACCTTTCCCGGAAAGTAGGTTGGTTACGGCCTTTCCTATGGTTCCCCTGGCTCCGATTACAGCTATTCTCATGGTAGTTGTATACTGATTTTACGTTCAGGTTGATACTGCGAATAGATTCTTGGAGCATTGCTGCCGGGATAAAAATTGGTAACCCACGGGATAAATACAAGCAGAGATCCCATGCCTGGTGCCGGTATCGCGCATACCACGGTTATTTGGGAGTGGGATATCCTGCAGGCACCATTGCCGGTACGGCAGGAGCTGTGGTCTCCGCCGCCCCGGTTCGACTTCGTCAAATACCCGGTTTTTAATCCAATTTACTCTTTCTCGATTTTCATATCTCTCCGTTCTTCTTTCCATTTTCGCTGCTGTTCCTGGTTCATGTCACGGAACTCCTTGATTGTAAAAAAGATGCCCACCAGGAACAGAGATGTCATGAACACTCCAAAAATAAAGATATTGGTTTCATCCATCGGTGGCCTCACGGTAACAATGTTTGATGTAATTTCCGAAGCTCAACAGTGAGGGAACCCATAATCCAACGAAAAGCCCCCCCTCCTTGTAGCCCGAAAACCAGAGATAAATAGACATGATCATCGAGATGAGGGCAGAGCCCAGTATAAAATAATCTGCACGTTTTAGCATGCTTCTCCTTTTCTGATTAGGTGATTTGCGTTCTCGTCTTTATTATAAACGATCTACCCGGTGATCAGTCACCCTGTATGTACATTACGGTCGTCATCCACACCGTAAACTGGTCAGGCATTTGATGCCGGGACAGAGTAGAAGCGGTTCCGGATATACTCTGAATAACATTCATCCGAACCCATGAAAAGGAAAAAACGGGTTGTGACCGTTCCTTGCTGTTTATTATTTGTTACGAAGGGAACACGTTTTTTTATGGGAACCGCTCCCGGGTGATCTTGGCATATTATAGCCTGGATTGCTCACCAGGAATTTTTTTCTTCCGCAAGGCGTCCCGACAATGGAATGGTGTCAAGCCGTTTTGGGGACAACAAAGCTGAGGAGAACATTGCGCAGTGATTGACACACTGTAAGAAAATCTATGCTGTTATATTTGTTACAAGTCTCTGATAATAAATGGGTTAAAAGGATATAAACACAAATTTTTGTGAGAACTGCGGGCTAATCCGTCAACTGTTCATTAATCGTAAAGTGAAATGCACACTATAACTAAATTATTGATAGCACTGCTCTTTCTCTTTTTCACACCTGACGCCCATGCAACTGTTTACGCCCTGCAGACTGGTGAGGTAAAGGTCTCGGGAGAGTTAAAACAGTGGCACAAGGTCACCCTTACGCTGAATGGACCCCATGCGGACGAGAGGGATCAGGACCCAAACCCTTTTACCGACTACCGGATGACGGTAACATTTTGGCACGAATCGGGAGACCCGGTCTACGAAGTACCCGGTTATTTTGCTGCCGACGGTGTGGCCGGTGAGAGTGGGGCAACCAACGGAAACAAGTGGCGCGCTCATATTTCTCCGGACAAAACCGGCAAGTGGTATTTTAAAATTTCGTTCTACAGCGGCAGCATGTCGGCCCTGGCCGAAGTACCCTGGATGCAGCCGGTTGAGGCATACCATGGCACAGCCGGAGAATTTACCATAGGAACGACCGATAAAACAGGTCGTGATTTTCGGGCAAAGGGGAGGCTGGAGTACGTGGGCGATCATCACCTGCAGTTCCAGGGTACCTACGAGTATTTTCTCAAGGCCGGACCCGACGCTCCCGAGACCTTCCTGGCGTACGAGGAATTTGACGGCACTGTTGCCCATCGCGACGATGTTCCGCTTAAGGATTACGATCCTCACATTGATGACTGGAACGAGGGGGACCCGACCTGGCGGGACGGCAGGGGCAAGGGGATTATCGGCGCCCTGAACTACCTGGCAGGAAAAGGGCTGAACGCCTTTTCTTTTATCACCTACAACGCGGGCGGGGATGGTGACAACGTCTGGCCGTTTGTAGAACGCGACAGCAAATTTCACTATGACGTATCCAAGCTGGACCAGTGGCAGTTGGTATTTGATCATGCCCAGTCACTGGGACTCTACCTGCATTTCAAAACCCAGGAGACCGAAAATGATGACAATACCAGTGGCAATAAAGAAGTAGTGCCGGCCGCCCTCGACGGGGGGGAGCTGGGTCCGGAGCGTCGGCTGTACTACCGTGAGCTGGTGGCCCGGTTTGGGTACCTGCTGGCCCTGAACTGGAACCTGGGAGAGGAAAACACGCAGACTACGCAGCAGCAGCGAGCCATGGCACGGTACTTCGACGAGATCTCGCCCTATGATCAGAACATCGTGCTGCATACTTATCCCAACCAGCAACATGAGGTATATGCCCCGCTTTTAGGTGACAATTCGAGCCTGACCGGGGTGTCGCTGCAAAACAACTGGGCCAAAACCCATGAACTTACCCTTCACTGGGTGAACAAGTCGGCCTATGTGAACAAGCCGTGGGTGGTGGCCAACGACGAGCAGGGAAACTACAAGACGGGTGTTCCACCGGACCCGGGGTACCAGGGCTATACTGCGGATACGCTGGGATATGACCTGCATGATATCCGAAAGCAGACCCTGTGGGGTAATATCATGGCCGGCGGTGCCGGGGTTGAGTACTATTTCGGCTACCTGCTGCCGGAATCGGACTTGCACCTGGAAGATTACCGAAGCCGCGATCGCACGTGGAACTATTGTCGCCACGCTCTCGATTTTTTCCGGAACCATGACATACCGTTCTGGGAAATGACCAATGTGAACGAAC
>JAWVZC010000332.1:0-4830 GCA_033722415.1 Balneolaceae bacterium
CCCGGCGAATATCGGGCCGGTTTTGGCATCACAGAGCGTCCGGGCCCCCAGTACGCGCTGCACGATGGTTTGATCAGCACACCAGTACCAGATACCCAATACCGGGTACCCAAGCAGCACGGCGTACCATGGTAACGGCGAATCCGTATGGGTGTGAATCATGCTGAATTGCTCCGGTTTTGCCGCTTGCTTCAGTGATTGCCACGAGTCAATACCGTTTTCAGGCAAATACCAGATGGCCAGCACCGTGACCAAAAAAGAACCCGTAATCAGAATGACTGTTTGCAGCGTTTCGGTAACAACAACAGCTTTCAACCCGCCAATCGCTGTATAGAGTGCGGTTATCACAGAAATCAACAGGATTGAGACGACCACATTGATCCCGAAGAAATTTTCCACTACCACAGCTCCCGCATACAGGCTGACACCAATATGCATGAACAAGGCCCCGACTATACCCAAAAACGCCAGAAAGGAGCGGGCAAAAGGGCCATACCGTTTTTCCAGAAATTCTGGCAGCGTGGCAACCTCATTTTCGAAATAAAATGGAGCGAATACCAGGCCCAGAATGATCAATAGAAAAGCGGCCATCCACTCGAAATTCCCCCATACCAGTCCATCATTAAACCCGGAAGCAGCCAGCCCCACGATATGTATGGTAGAGATATTGGATGCAAAAAGAGCTGCTCCGATGACTGGCCAGTTAAGCGATCGCGCTGCCAAAAAATAGTTTTTACTGGACATTTTCTGCTTTCGCACGCTCCAGATACCCAATACCAAAATACCGAGCAGGTACAGCACAATCACTGATGTATCGATAATGCCTATTTCTGCATTTGACAGCATGTTTCAGGCTTCCTGATTTGATATCATTAACTTACAACGGTTCGGAGGGAGTCAGGTATCTTTTGGGATATTACCGGGCAAGGGGGATGCATACATTCCAGGTTTTTTGAAATTGCCAGTAGCTGCCCTCCGAATTTGTACCGGTAGCAGCAAAAAGGTGTGTTGGTATTCCATCCTGAATCAGCAGCTGAGGTCGTTCAAACGCCGCCATTTGCAGGGTATCCCCGTTGCTCCAAACAATATTCCGCGTATAGGCAAGCGGATGCTCATCCGTGTTCCATTCGGTACCGTTTTCAGACCAGGCATGCAAGCCAGCCCCCCGTTGACCGGTAATCTCTCCTGTCATATCTTTCGCGATCAGTTCATACCGGGTTCCTGACCACCACACACAAGGGTCTTCCACATGTTTGCTTTTCTTGCGGTCGCGCTCATCAGGATTGTCCCAATCCAAGATCGGCCCGTCACTTTTTCGGGAATACGGCCCGTTGAAATGGGGGGCTTCGGCTGCTCCCAGCTTTAATAATCCCTCCATATCCCTGGTTGATTTGTATATCAGTAAAACCGAACTATCTTCTCTGACGACGGGAGCAGGATTATTGGTAAACAGGGCATCCCACTCGTCGGGACGCGGATCCAAGATGGGGTCATTTTTTCTCTGCCAGGGTCCCCACGGGGAGACCGCCGTCGCCAGGCCAATCCGCTGGCTGGAACGGGCTTCAACAATTTGTTCCTGTGTTAATGCCGAATCCGGTAGCGCAAAATCAAAGGTCATACCGATATAGTAGAGCAGGTAGGTATCTCCGATTTTGTGAATCGTGGGATTATGTGTCGTCATACCATCCCAGTACTCGCTGCCTCGTCGTTCAAAAACCACTTCCTGGAATTCATAAGGTCCCTCCGGCGACCGGGAAGTAGCATGTACAATTTCCGAATGGGTCATCCAGTTTGGAGCAAACGGAACGGACTTCGGCCAACGCGACGCATAGCCGTGATAAAGACTGTCTCCCTTTACCACCGACATTCCCCAGACCCAGTACCCCTCCATCTCAAATCCTCCCTCCAGGGGAGCTGGTTGAAGTCGCTCAATAAAACGCGATTTATTCTGGGCACCATTGGAATCGGAGTATTTGCAGCTCCAGGAGTACAAAGCCAGCGCGGCAACTACCGTGATTAAAAGAGATCGCATTCGGATCCTTCCTCCTAATTTCAGCTTGTAAACGTACTTGTCATATTTAGAGAGATTTTCGGGCACCGCATCCATTTTCATTCATAAGTTACGCTGTTCGACAGCAAAGAGGTTATTCACAAATGAGAGCCCTTTGGTTTTTCGGTCAAATTACTAATCCACTTGTCAAGACAGTCGATCCGCCGGTACTCCTTGCCGATCACTCA
The DNA here is from genome assembly GCA_033722415.1 of Balneolaceae bacterium. GTDB lineage: Bacteria > Bacteroidota > Rhodothermia > Balneolales > Balneolaceae > JAMQKA01. The sequence continues at coordinate 2,239 of JAWVZC010000332.1, forward strand.
TAACCCTTGTACATCGCATTAAAAACTGATACACCTCGTAAATTCCGATCGGTATACATACCTACCGGTATCGGTGACTAACCCTTGAATAGACCTCTTTTTACCAGGTCGGAGATCAATACCTAAGTCTTTCTACGGTATCCAGTTCCTCTGTTTCTCGATTTACCCTGAGTTCTATCACCGAACCATCAGGGTCAGGTAACTGCGCCGGCAGTGTTAGCTGTACCTCTTCCTTCAGCGACCGCATCGGTATTTCATCGCCGCTGTTCAAAAATCGGGCATGGAGCACGTTTACCCCTCCCGGCAACGGCAGATGCCACTCCCGCCCGGGATGCTGAAGCAGATGGAGAAATATCTTGTCTTCTTTCCGCGTACTGACCATGGTTTCCGTGGGCAGATACGGTCCGCCCCGGGTGCCATATACCGCATCGGCGTTCCGCTCCAGCCACCGGCCCAGGGTCTTGAGCGAGTCGATTTGCCGTTGTTCGATTCTCCCATCCAGCATGGGACCTACATTGAGTAGTAAGTTCCCATCTCCCCCCACCGTTTGCAGTAATATTTCTTTCAGCTCCTGAATGGATTTCAGGTTGTCATTCGGACGCCATGCCCACTGCTGACCGATGGTAATGCAGGACTCCCACGGGGTATTGGTATTATAATTTCCGACCTCCTGCTCGGGGGTCCCGAAATCACCGGCGTACTTACCCGATATCGTCATCCCGGCCATACCTTGTCGCCCCTTGTCCACTCGATTGTTAATGAGAATATCAGGATTCAGTTTTTTGACGTAGGCATACAAGTCCATCCCCATTTGGTGAGTCCAGGGTTGCTCCCACTCTCCGTCAAACCAGAGCACAGCCGGATCATAATCTTCCACCAGCTCCCTGAGCTGCTCCTTCATGTAGGCGATATATTCCGTCATCGCTTCATTTTTTTCCTTCTCACTTGCCGACCGGTAGGCTGGTTTTACCGAACGCTGGTTTACGGGGTAATCCGGGTGATACCAGTCTGCGATGGAGTAGTAAACCCCGAACTCAACACCCTGCCTTTCACACTCCTCAGAGAGGGCTTTCAAGACATCCTTCCCGTATGGAGTATCCGTAATATCATAGTCGGATACATCCGAGTCCCATATGGAAAAGCCATCGTGATGTTTCGAGGTGATAATCAAATACTTCATACCCGCCTCTTTGGCTGTACGGACCCACTCTTCGGCATCAAACAGAACCGGGTTAAATTCCCTGTAAAGCTTATCGTATTCTTCAATCGGTATCTGTTCACCTCTCGACCAACCAATTTCAGTGCCCCTTAAGGTAACCGGTCCCCAGTGAATAAACATACCGAATCGCATATCCTGCCACTCCTCCAGTGATTCCAGGTTCGTACTCAGTTGCGGATTGGCTTCTCCCCCTCCCGACAGCTGGGCCTGCGAGGGTATATCTCCCAAACATACAATTATAACTAACAGTGGTATGACAATTTTTAGATTCAGCATAATCTTCGGTGTCGTTTTGGTATCGTTATTTGTACAAATCACTCATGGTGAAAGACTTCTTCCATCGTAGCCCACCACTCCCCTTCCTGGCGGGTGTCCAGCGGAACCTGGCAGGTTTCGGTTATCTTCCACCATTCCTGTGTGACGGAGTCTGCCGCCATTTTTTCCATATCTTTTTGGTAATTGTCACCTACATATTCAAAATAGCTGAACAGGTAGTGTTTGCCCTCGATCCGGTGCAGAAAAATGGAGTAGTTCTGAATGTTGCTTTCCGTAAGCTGATCCAGTACCCCCGGCCAGGCATTTGCATGCAGCTTCTTGTATTCCTCAACTTTGTCATCTTTTAACCCGATGACCATCCCAACGCGTTTGACATTATCGTTCCCGTTTCTATCTGTATCCTGATCGTGATTACTTTCACCCGACTCACTGCATGAAATCACTGCAAACAACAGTATCAGGAGAATAGCGTATCGGGTCTCTGGGTAATTGTTAATTATTATATTCATAGGACCGTAGATAAGTTGTTTTTCACCATTCTGAATCTATTCAGAGATCCAGTATTCCACTTGTGGCCATTTCTCAACTGGTTCATTTTTTTGAGGAGTTCCCGGAGTGCTTCTGCCATTTTGAACATACCGGGTTAAAATATTTTTAAGACGGGTTACCATTTCCGGTTTTTCAGAGTATAGATTGTGTAGCTCTTTGGGATCCGTTTTTAGATTGTAAAGCTGATACCTCGGCAAATGCCGGGCACTGTCCTGGCCGACAGGGGACGTCCATCCTCCCGAACCGGGCCACAAAATCAGTTTCCAATGATCCTGCTGAATGGCAAAGTGCCCTGAAATCGAATGGTAAACGGTGGCTTCCCGGAGCGGTTTGTCATAATTGTTTCCAAAAAGAACCGGGGTAATGTTATAGCTGTCTTCGGCCATATCATCCTTTAAACGATAACCCGTAATCTCTGCCACCGTAGCCATGATATCTACCAGGCTAATAATCTCCGAACGTTCCGAACCCGCCGGTATCATTCCCGGCCATCGTGCGATTAAGGGCACCCGATGCCCTCCCTCCCAGATATCTGCCTTGATCCCGCG
>JAWVZC010000333.1:0-4817 GCA_033722415.1 Balneolaceae bacterium
AGCGATTGCCGCTTTATGCGACTCGTGAGTCTTGACTATCTGAATAGCTGGCGCCGGGTACGCTCCATCTGGGGGCGGCACCTCAGCCTTCCGGGATCGGTAGAACAGAAAGAGGGATATATGGTCGGGGAGATCAGCGGATTTTCCGCACAAAACACGCCCTGGTGGCTACGTTTGTTTCAGCTTAACGATCCCGAAGAGCTTACGAAAATGGGGTTTGACGAAAAATTTGAACGGGCCCTTGATTCTGCACTGCAAGCCGACCTGAAGGTGATCACCGCGGTACCCAGCTGGATTCTGACCCTCTTCCACCAGGCACTGGAACGCACCGGCAAAGAAGCGGTATCCGACATATGGCCCAACCTGCACCTTATGGTCTGCGGAGGCGTAAAGCTGGCGGGCTACCGCAGTCACCTGGAGAAGCTGTACGGTTCAAATCCCCCGGACTTTATTGAAACCTACGGGGCCTCGGAGGGGTACTTTGCATTTGGCGATTGTCAACGTCAGTCCGATCTCAGGCTGGTTTACGACAACGATATCTTTTTTGAATTTGTGCCGGACCCGCTGCCCGACATGGAGTCCCTGTCCATTCAGCCATCAGTGCCCCTCTGGCAGGTGGAAACCGGCCAGCCGTACGCCATGCTCGTCACCACCAACGCGGGCTTGTGGAGGTATGCCGTCAATGATATTATCCGGTTTACCGCCACCGCACCACCGCGGATTGAGGTGCTGGGGCGCCTCAGTGAAATGCTCGACACCTACGGGGAGGGACTCTACCTTTACGAGGCAGAACAAGCCCTGAACAAAGCGTGCGATGACGTTAAGGTGAAATACACCTCATTTACGGTGGGGAGTGATCTAGAATCAGAACGTGAGACGCCGCGACATTACTGGTTTGTCCAGTTCAGTGAACCGGTACATACCGAACGACTGCAAAAGCTGCAGCAGAAACTTGATGAAATTCTGCAGGAAATTAACCGGCACTATGCCATCAGGCGGGAAAGCAGGGCGTTAAACTCACCGGTCGTAAAGTCGATCGATCAACAGGATATCAACAGCTGGATGGATGTAACCAACCGCAAACAAGCCCAGGGCAAGCTGCCGTCCATACTCACAAACAGCAGCGACATCGCCTACTTCAAAAGCAGGTCGTGATCCAGGGATCCCGCAGCTGCCAGTAGGGAAAACCGGCCCTGCATCCCCGGCCGTGCAATCCAGTGCAGCCGCTTTGAATCTGTGATCGAGATTCTCCGGGATTTTCCGCAGGTGTCAAGGATTGAATCCATTTCATACAAACAGTATTTCATTTCAATTATCAATTATTAGATAAACCTAACAGTAGATGTTTATTTTATACTATTTTAATATCTATACTACTTATAGCTATTGAGAATAGATTCATCAAAAAAATCAGGAGTGCGCTATGACAGACCGAACATCAGGGGCATATGCCCTCGTGGTACTTTTGACGCTTACACTTGGTACACTGACCCAACCGGTTTCAGGACAGGATCTGTATAATTACGGGTCGGGAAACCACACCAATACCGGTGTGGCCGTTGATGCGCTACAGGCAATCTACAGCGCCACCGCATACCCCTCTTCAACGAAAGCCGGGAACTATAGCCACTACCTGGAGCAGGAGAACGACGGGGTGGACCGTAAAACGACATCCCTTACCGCAGGCTACATTACTGACGAATTCAGTTTACAGGGCGAGGACGGAAGCTATCGATTTCGTTTTGAGGGGGAAACAACCGGGCTTATGCTCAGTTCAAAGTCATCCTCACTGATGCTCAGTTACGGGGTTACCGACGCACAGGAGAATGAGGGAGATATTCGAAGCATTACCGCCGATCTTAACGTTGGGGGTAACATTACGCTGTTTCGCCGATTTCTCGGGCTGCCGATCGGCAGTTTCATACCGATTCGCGTGAATCTCGGGTATAGAAACCTGGAGCTGCTGAAAAATCCCGACCCGGAACGTAATAGCATTGCGAACATCGGGACGGGCAGTCTCGGCGGCGGACTGGGTGCCGAGTTGAGAATACCAACCGGTTTACCGGTGCTGGAAGACAACCTGACCGCCTTTACCACTATCGTGAGCAGCGTAGGCGGGATCGGGGATTTTAACGCAGCCGGGAGCAGCGGAACCGGGGCTGCGAGCAGCAGTTTGAGCGGCATCCGGCTGACAAAGAGCACCGATTTCAACTTTGAAGCGAAGTTTGAGCGCCTGCTGGGAGGCAAAACCGGGGTTACGGCAGGCGTCACACTCCGATGGCTGCACTGGACCGACGAGCAGGCTGAAGATGCCAAGCAGATACTGGATGTGATTTCCGGTGAGCAGGAGGGGCTGGAACTGCGGGCCACCCAGTCATTTTTCCGGGTGGGGATTAACTGGTAATGAACGTTCTTCCGATGTGTGGTCTCTTGTCACCGGCTGAGGCCCCTTGTCAACCGGTGATAAGCGGTACAGTATCGAACATTATTTTACCACCAGGTTGACGATTTTTCCGGGTACAAATATCTCCTTGACCAGGTTCCCTTCGTCAAGGTAGCGTTTCACGTTTTTCTCTTCCTTTGCCTTGCCGAGCACAAACTCCTTGTCTTTGGCCTTTTCGGTAGGCACCTCGATTTCTCCACGCACCTTGCCGTTGACCTGGATCGCATATGTTTTGTTTTCGTCAACGAGGTATTTCTCCTTGAAGCGGGGCCACTCCTCAAAGGAGATAGAATCATCGTTACCCAGCCGCTGCCAGAGCTCTTCTACAATATGAGGAGCAAACGGTGACAGCAATACCAGGAACGTTTCAACACTTTCACGGGAAATCTGCTCCCACTTGTAAGCCTCGTTTATGAATATCATCATGGCCGAAATCGCAGTGTTGAAGGAGAGGTTTTCAACATCTTCCGTTACTTTCCTGATGCATTCATGCAGGGCTTTAAGTTCTTCCCGGGATGCCTCTGCCTCAGTAATCGTGTTGTTAATCTCCCCGCTCTCCTCATTAATAATCAAGCGCCATACGCGTCCCAGGAAACGGTATACCCCGTCCACATCCTTGGTGCTCCACGGCTTTACCTGTTCCAGCGGTCCCATGAACATCTCATAGAGACGCATCGAGTCGGCCCCGTATTTTTCTACGATATCATCCGGGTTAACTACGTTTCCGCGGGATTTCGACATCTTGTGGGCCTTGGCGTCCACCTCGATACCTTCACCCTTCAGCACAAAATTATCACCCTTTTTCTCAACCTGCTCTTCGGTGAGTTTAACCCGTTCCACATTGTCCGCCTCTTCGGCCTCTTTTGGGGATATCCACGCTCCATTCTTTTTAAACCCGGTAAATTCTACCTCACCGAGTATCATCCCCTGGTGCACCAGCCGCTGGAACGGCTCTTTAGTGGATACGACACCGCAGTCGTACAGCACCTTGTGCCAAAATCGCGCGTAGAGCAAGTGAAGTACGCTGTGTTCGGCCCCGCCAACGTACATATCCACCGGCATCCAGTATTTCTCCTCTTCGGGATCTACCGGTCCCCCGTCGTACCGGGGACTGCAGTAACGCAGGTAATACCAGCAGGATCCCGCCCACTGCGGCATGGTGTTGGTTTCCCGTTTGGCCGGCTTGCCGGTCTCGGGGTCGGTGGTGTATACCCACTCTTCAGCCCTGGCCAGCGGGGGATCGCCGTCTGGAGTCGGTTCAAAATCTTCCACTTCAGGCAGTGTTACCGGAAGCTGATCCTCATCCAGCGGTTTCGGTTCTCCATCCACGTGGATAATCGGGAACGGTTCCCCCCAGTAACGCTGGCGGGAAAACAGCCAGTCACGAAGTTTGTAGTTTACCGCTTTTTTGCCACGCCCGGAAGCTTCCAGCCACTCCGTTATTTTCGTTTTAGCCTCATCCACCGGGAGCCCATTCAGGGAAACCTCGTCATTTTCGGAATTCACCAGTACCCCCTCCTCGGTGTCGGTGTAGGCTTCCCGTGTGATGTCGCCGCCTTTGACAACTTCCCTGATTTCCAGATCAAACTTTTTGGCAAACTCCCAGTCGCGGTGGTCATGCCCGGGTACCGCCATTATGGCTCCGGAACCGTAGGTGGCAAGCACGTAGTCCGCAACCAGAATAGGAATCTCCTCCCCCGTTGCCGGATTTATTGCATGGGCCCCGGTAAATACCCCGGTCTTCTCCTTGCTGAGTTCGGTTCGTTCCAGGTCAGATTTGCGGGCGGCTTCCGCCTGGTATGCGCTGACGGCCTTTTGCTGCTCGTCAGTGGTAATTTTATCCACCAGATCATGCTCGGGCGCAAGCACCATGTAGGTAGCGCCAAAGATGGTATCGGGGCGGGTGGTAAAAACCCTGATTACATGACTTTCCACGGAGTTTTCATCGGAGCCATCCGCCACGGGAAAATCGATATCGGCCCCGATCGACTTCCCGATCCAGTTGCGCTGCATCTGCTTGGTGGATTCGGGCCAGTCGAGATCATCGAGTCCCTCGAGCAGGCGGTCGGCATACTCGGTGATTTTGAGCACCCACTGGCGCATCGGTTTTTTAACCACGGGATACCCGCCGACCTCACTTTTGCCATCGATCACCTCCTCGTTGGCCAGGACGGTCCCCAGTTCGGGACACCAGTTTACCGGTACGTCATCCTCCTAGGCCAGGCCCATATCGTAGAGTTTGAGGAAGATCCACTGTGTCCACTTGTAATAATCGGGATCTGTCGTGTTCACTTCGCGGTCCCAGTCATAACTGAAACCGAGCGACTGCAACTGTTCGCGAAATCGGTTGATATTTCTTTCGGTTGTATCGCGG
>JAWVZC010000334.1:0-4813 GCA_033722415.1 Balneolaceae bacterium
AGCAACTCTTTTCTGAACTCATTTCTGGAGACTGCCAGATTGTGATCCAGTATGAGTTCCTTATCAAGCCCTGTATACCGGGCCAATGTTTCTGCAACCTGTTGTTTCTGATCTTCAGTAATAGATCCACCCTTCGCGAGTGCCGGCAAAAATTCCTCAATGGTGTAGGTTTCAACTTCCCGAAGAACTTCAGTAAGATCTTTTTCCTGCAAATCTTCAGGCAGCTTATTATGATACCAGGCTATCGCAGAGAAGTTGGGCAGATGCAGTACATCATTATGTTCGATAGGCAGTTCCATTTTTGTCCCGGAAACAATAACTACTCCGTTGAGGTAGATCCCATGGCTCTCTTGCAGTTCCCCAGTTAAGCCCGCAACGCGTGTCGCCCCATAGCTCTCCCCGATCAGATATTTGGGGGATGTCCATCGCTCATGTCGTGATATGAAATTATCAATCCAGTCAGCCAGGTATCCAATGTCTTGATACACCCCAAAAAAATCTTCCCGCTCACCGTCATTCAATATGCGTGAAAAGCCCGTATTAACGGGATCAATAAATACGATGTCTGCTACATCAATAATGGAATGAGGATTGTCGACTACACCATAGGGATGCATAGAATACCCATCATCGCTCATATTAAGCCGTTTGGGACTTGCATACCCCAAATGCAGCCAGAGTGAGGCAGCCCCGGGCCCTCCATTGAATGAGAATACAATGGGTCGATTCTCAATCTGATCGACATCATTTCGTTTGTAATAGGTATAAAACACCGCAGCATCGGGCTCTCCATCGTCACCGTATACCGGCTGCGTACCTACCGTAACTTGATAGGGTATATTTTCCCCATTAACCGTTACTTCATCGGAGGAGACTATGGCGGTGTCGGCCGGCAAGCTCCTTTTCTGGGCCTGCAGGGGATTGAGGCCGACCGCAAAAAAGATCACCAAAATCAGACCGAACCGTATATATGTTATCTCTGAGTATTTCATAATTTACCTTTATTCATATTGCTATTTTACTTCCTGTTATTTGATATTTACTCTGACAATCCTCCATCCGACATCACCTCTTCAAGCCACTCGTCGTGCAGCATCTCCAACTCCTCCGCCCGTTCAGGGTGCTCCGAGATCCAGTTTTTCCGCTCCGGGTTTTCCCCGGCCAGGTTAGCCAGGTGCAGCGTGCCTTCCCGGTCTTTAATCAGTTTCCAATTCCCTCTGCGAACAGTCCAGCGGTTTTGCCAGTGGAAATAGAGTACCCGTTCACGGTAGGGCGAGGAGGCATCCTCCTGAATGACGGGGAGCAGCGAATAGCCGTCCAGCGGCCTGTCCGGCAGCGGGATATCCAGCAGCTCGGAGATGGTGGGTAGTATATCCATACTGGTCGTGATCTGATTGCGCTCTATGCCTCCGGGCAGACACGCGGGAAAACTGAGGATAAAAGGCACCCGTATGCCTCCTTCCAAGTGGGTTCCCTTATGTCCCATCCACTTTCCGGTAAATCCCCCTCCTCCATTGGCCCCGTAATAGGTGCCTTTGGGCAGCCCGCTGTTGTGGTGATCCTGTGTGATTTCGGCATCTTCCTCGGAATGGCCGTTGTCGCTCATAAATACAAAAAGGGTCTCTTCGTACTCGCCCCGGTCTTTCAGGTGCTGGATGACCTCCCCGATCAAATAATCGGCCGTGGATACCATATGAGCATAGGATTGCCGGGGCTGATCCAGGTGGCGATAGACCTGTTCGAATCGTAACCGGTGGTGCCAGGCCTGCTCCGGATAGTGAGGGATATTCAGTGCAATATAGAGCAGCTTGGGCTGGTCGAGATTCCGGTCGATATAGCCCTTCGTCTCTTCAACCGTTCGATTCGGGAAATACTTTCCGTTTTCATGGATCTCTTCCCCGTTGCGCCACAGGTCATGAAACCCCTGTCCATGCAGGAAATAATGCTGAAAATTGTCGATAAACCCTCCCCGGTGACCGTAGAAGTAATCGAAGCCCTGGGACAGGGGGCCGTGATTCAGATCCGCCCCCAGGTGCCATTTTCCAAAGATTCCGGTCCGGTAACCATGATCCTTGAGCAGTTCAGCCAGCGTAACCTCGGAAAGATGCATATTGACCCCTTGCTCCGCATGGGCATTGCCCTGTGTCCAGTTATTGATGCCGGTCCGCTGGGGATACCGGCCGGTCAGCATGGCGGCCCGCGCCGGGACACACACCGTGTGGGCGTACGCCTGCGTAAATTTAATCCCCTCCTCCGCCAGGCGGTCCAGGTTGGGGGTCAGCAGGTCTTCCGCACCAAAGGACTTGAGATCCAGCGTCCCCTGGTCGTCGGTCAAGAAGATGACCACGTTCGGCCTGGATACCGAGAGGCCTTTCGCCGGACCGCTGCCGGTATCCGTACACCCATACATTGCCGTGATGGCAACGGTTGCCAGGGTTACAATACCTATTACATATTTCACAGAAAGCATAAAGGTCCTTTGACAATTAACATTTATTTGAGCGATTCATACCTGAACTGCCGGGCATGCTCCTCCTGAACCCCCAGCGACCGGTACCGGTTGCCCTCAATCGGTTTGGCGTTATTATCGGGCAGGTAGCTGTGCAGGCTCTGCTTCACACTCCGGTAGTCGGGGTTATCCGCCAGGTTTTGGATTTCATCGGGATCCGTACGGTGGTCGTATAGTTCCTCCTCGCCGTTGTGATAGCGGATATACCGAAAGTTGCGCGATCGTACCGCGTGATTGTTGTACCAAAAAGTGGTGATTACCGGTGCCCTATCTGCATTGGGATCATGCAGCTGGGGCACCAGGGATTGCCCTTCAAGACCGGACACCTGATCAAGCCCGCAAAGTGCTATCAGCGTTGGATAAATATCGATCAGTCCCGCCGGCTGCTGTGTGGTAAGACCCTCCGGGATGCCCGGTCCGGAAAATATGAGTGGCACCCTCGTTTCGGGCTCCCAGAGTGCCCGCTTTGCCCATCGCCTGCGTTCCCCAAGAGCAAAACCATGATCGGAAAACAGCACAATGATGGTGTTATCGGCATACATGGATTGTTCCAGGGCACCCATCAAGCGACCGATTTGATGATCAACAAACCGTATGCTGGCCAGGTAGGCACGAATCGCTTTCCGCCACTGCCGGTTTTCAACTACCCAGTCATGGCGGGGGGCAAGCCCGGAATATGTTAACCTCCTGACATATTCGCTTATGTCCGCGTCTATTTCGGGTACCATGATTTTGTCCTCAGCGGGCACTTGTTTGAACCAATACTCCGGTACGTACAGAGGAACATGAGGCCGAAAATATCCGACGCCAAGGAAAAAGGGCTGATCATGGCTCTTTTCCAGCTGACCAATTGCCCATGTGGTTATTCGGTCGTCCTGCAGCTGCTCATCGGAGTTGGGAAATGCGCCCCAGTCCCAGAGTTTGGGAGGCAGTGGATAATTTATTTTTTCATCCGGATATGGACCTGCTCGTGCCACAGGCCCATATTCATGGAACTCTTGTCGTTCCCGTTCAGCACTCCCGTGATATAGCTTACCCGTGCCCAGCACGCGATATCCCTGATTACGGTAATGCTCCGGCAATACCACATGATCTTTCAGGGCCGGTGAATCGCGAAAATGGTAGTCTCCAAGCAGGTACATTCCGGTTGTCGATGGCAATTTGCCACTCATCAAGCTTTCCCGGGATGGTTTACAGATAGGGGCCTGGGTGTGAGCGTTATTAAAAAGGACTCCCTGCTCAGCCAGCCGGTCAATGTTAGGGGTGTGTACCTGTGAATGAGCCCCTTCCATTACCCCTACCCAGTCGTTGAGATCATCAACTGAAATGAACAATACATTGGGTTGATCAGACCATTTTTCGGCCTGTGCCGGAATACCAGCAAGGGATAATAAGACACCAATTATCAATATCAATCGTACTGATGCGAGAAGCATTATAATCTTCAGGCTATGTGATTAATTACATATCAACGAATCCAATGGTACTCAGGTTGGTAACAGGGTTTAATCGGTTGGTTTGGGCATGGGCGCATTCAGGGTTTCGCGCCAGGCTTCAAGTTTTCCCAGTAAATCCGCGGCTTTATCCGTCCGCTCATTGGAAAGATCGTGATGTTCACCAATATCATCGGTCAGATGGTATAACTCGATGGTGTTATCCTCAAAGAATTGCAGCAATTTCCAGTCCCCGGCCCGAATAGCACCCACCGGTGTAGTGCGCCAGCTGCCGGGTTCTCGCGTATCAAGATACCCGGGGAAATGCCAGTACAACGCTTCCCGGTCCAACTCTGCTTCGGGGTTACGCAGCAACGGTAATAGATTGACGCCATCCAATACCTGGTTCTCCGGTATTTCAGCACCCGTCAGTTCCGCAAACGTCGCGAAGAAATCAACGCTGATTACCGATTCGTCGGTCGTACTGCCGGCAGGCACCACGCCCGGCCACCGTACTATCAATGGCACGTGGATACCGCCTTCATATAATTGACCCTTTCCACCCCGCAAAGGCATATTGTGGGTGATTTCCAACTTCCCGCCCTGGCCATTATCCAACGGATCGATTCGGGGAATACCCTGGATATCCTGTTCGATATAGCCCCCCAGACCGCCATTGTCGCTATAGAAGATGAACAGGGTCTTTTCAATCAACCCAAGCTTGTCAATTTTGGCCATAACCCGGCCCACACTCGTATCCAGGGCTTCAATCATGGCTGCATATATCGCATGATAGTGACCCGAAACCGGACGCTTGTTCACATATTTTTGGACCAGGCTGTCCGGGGCCTCAAAGGGTGAATGTGGAATA
>JAWVZC010000335.1:0-4813 GCA_033722415.1 Balneolaceae bacterium
AACTATGAGGCGCCGATGGGCGGGGATGAGCCGTAGAACGAGGTTGCTAAAATCATCGAGCACATGAACGAGTTAGGAAGGGAGCGAAACGAAAGAAGCCAACACACAATCGGCGATTTGCCAGGGCCTCCCGGTTAGTTCCGGTGGGGCTCATTTATTTTAGGATTCTAGGGTGTTTCAATCCCCAAACAGCGTACATGATAATTATATACAATATTCGTGGATCTGTGGGCCTCACAGTGCATCCTATCGATGTAAATGGTGGTATGGGTTTAACTGAACAAGCTAATTGCTGCCAGCCAAAGAAGAAAATTTAAGGGGGGATCTGTTAGTTATTATTTTATATAAAATCTTGGGTAGCTTATCCGGCCCCGCCGTATTTTCTTCCCAATTAATTTGCATAATATATATCTCTTTATCACCCAACAAGGGCGTAAATGTGTACTCTTCAATTAGGGATGTGGATGAGATAACAAGCAATGGACGCCGGTATTTAAGCCGACGGGCATTCGACGGACTGAGTTTCCCCTCCTGCTCCAGAATCGTACATATCTCTTCTTTTTTGACCTTATAGAATTGGGCCGGTTCCCGACTTCCGGTGATATTATATAGGCCGTTTATAGCTTCCAAACGAAATCCCAAGCCTCTCTATTAATAATAATATTCTATAGTGTGACGACCTAGACGACAATCGGTTACATAGGAATCCATTTCGCTGCCAATGTTGAAAAAAATGTTAGAAATGGTTTGCCTACCGGATTATAGGATCTAAACTATTAGTATCGGTCATATTAAAGAAACATATTTCAAATAACCTGCTGGAGAGATTTTCGGAGAAAGAGGCTTTAGAGCTTTGGCTGCACCCGCTTAAACAGCCGAATGATCTGTAATTACTGGAGCTGTATTTGATACTCAATCGATACTATCGGTTGCTTAATTGTGGCTGGGATTGTTTTAATTTTAAAAGCGATTATTACTTCATTATGGTGGTTACTCGGTTAAAGGCAACCGTTCATGAACGGACGTCCAGTTAATTTCCTATCGGGGGCATATTCTTCCTCTATGAAGGGCATCGGATGACCTGAATTTGGAGTTAGGATCCTGCATTGTATACACATATACCGGTGCCCCGTCCGGTTACCTGACGCTCCTCGCCGGATCGCAGGATGGGCGGAGCGTCGGGGAGCTCTTCTGTACTTTCCAGTTTCACTTTCCCCGATTCTTCCTTACTTTAGATCGATTCTAAACAAGGAAATTTGATCGTTCGATTCACATGCGCACATATACTCCCATTATACTGGTACTGACACTAACGTTACTCACCGGCACGCTGTTCGTAAACAGTTGTGAACGGCAAGAACCGCAACAGGAGCGGCAGCAGTTTGCCAAGATCAACGAGGGGCAAACCACGCCCGAACTGGCGGAGTACATGCAGTACATCGGGGGGTACCTCCACAAACTCAGCCTGTCGGTGCAGGCGCGCAACCCGGACCTGGCCGACTTCTACATGCACGAGCTGCAGGCTTCGGTACTGGCGGTTAAGCAGGACGTTCCGGGATATGAAGGGTACGACATCGCCTACTTTACGGAGCTGCTGCTGGACTCCCAGATCGATTCCCTTCGAACGACGCTGAAGACCAGAGACTGGGACGCCATCAGGGCCCGGATCAACACGACGGTCAACTCCTGCAACACCTGCCACAATGCGACCGGCCACGGATTCGTGCAGGTGACGGCCGGATTCGACAAGAACCCGTACAATCAGGTCTTCGAACCGAAACCCTGATAACGGGACGTGGACGGGCAGGTGCAGACGCTCGCACAAGACGTGAAGTAAATCCTTAATATAATTTAGGGTTCGTCAAATTGAATTGTCACCTGAATTTAATATGACTGATGAAAAAAGAGGAGAACAGGCAATTCAAATTTTAAAATTCAGCAATCAATATTCGCCCGTCTCTCGTCTCCATTTCTCCGTTTCCCGCTTATTCCCTTCTTCCCCGCGTCAATACCCCGATAACAACGGTAAAGAGCGCCGATCCCATGATCGACCAAACGATGGGAAACGTCTCCCCGTCGATCTCCACGGGGAGCAGAAGGGTGAGCCCCAGTTTCATAGCAAGCCACTTGCCGATCAGCGCGCCGATGAATCCCACGGCGGCAGATACGAGGCAGCCACCCAGCGAATACCCGGCAATACTCTGCCCGATGGCTCCGCAGATCGAGGCGATTAGAAGAAGCAGAAGGAATCCGATAAAACTCATATCAGCAGGTCGGGATTGGAGAAATAATATAATGCATCACTGCTTCAGGCTGCATCGCTAGATATTATCCTTGAGCACGACGGCCGACTCGAGGGGGCGTATGACCACCTTGTCGTCGGGCTCGAAGAGAATCCGGTTGTCGGTATGCACCAGGTACTCCTCGCCGTTCAGTTCCACGTGATAGGTGATATCGTGGCCTTTGAAATCCCGGCTTACGATGGTCCCTACTTGACCGTTATTCCCGTTTGGTTTTTCAAGGGTGAGGTGTTCCGGCCGGATGGAACAGAGAACGCGGCCTTCGGCATCGGCGTTCAGCTGCAGCTGGCCGAGATGGGTCATTACTTTCGAATTCCCCGTCGCCTCGGCGTGGAAGAGATTTGTACGGCCGAGAAACCGCGCCACGAATTTGGTCCGCGGTTCGTAGTAGACCTCTTCGGGCTTGCCCACCTGCTCGATGCGGCCGTTGTTCATGACGGCGATACGGTCGGCGAACGACAGAGCCTCCTCCTGGTCGTGGGTGACGAGCAGGGCGCTCATACCAGCTTTCTTCAGGATACTGCGCACCTCTTTCCGCATGCTGTCCCGAAGCATGGCATCGAGGTTCGAAAAAGGTTCGTCGAGCAGCACCAGCCTGGGTTTGGGTGCGATGGCGCGGGCCAGGGCCACCCGCTGCTGCTGCCCGCCGGAAAGTTCGCTGGGGTTGCGGTTCTTGTAGGGTTCCATTCCGGTACGGCAGAGCACTTCTTCGGCAAACACCCGGCGCTTGTACTTCGGAATATCGGTCAGCCCGAATGCCACGTTATCGATCACCGAAAGGTGGGGAAACAGGGCGTAGTCCTGAAATACGAATCCGATGCCCCGGTCCTGCGGGGCCACATGGATCCCGGCTTCGGGCGATTCCAGCAGCCTTCCCTCCAGCCACACTTCACCCCTGTCGGCTCGTTCGAATCCCGCAATAAGCCGCAGACAGGTGGTTTTCCCGCAGCCGCTGGGCCCGAGCAGGGCAAAGATCTCGTCCTCCTTGACCTCGAAGGTCGCCGAATCCACGACCGGTCCGGATGTATCAAAGGACTTGGTCAAATCTTCTATTTTCAGCAGATCGCTCATTATTTGTTCCATTCACGGGTGAACAGCAGTCCTACAAATATAGTGGAGAATATCAAAATTGTTAAAGCAAAGGGCGCGGCCTGCGCAAACATCGCTTCTCCGGTATAGGACCATACATTTAACGCCAGGGTATTGAATCCTATTGGTGACAATAAAAAAGTAATCGACAACTCTTTCATGGCAGATAAGAAAACCAAAGAAGCGGCCGCAATAATTCCACCCCGCAGCAGCGGCATTGTGACTTTTACGAACGACTTGATCGAGGAATAGCCGAGCGACCGGGCCGCCTCCTCCAGCTGCGGGGGCGACTGGTAGAGCGCGCTGCGTATCGGTCCGATCCCTTCCGCCAGAAAGTGCAGCGAATAGGCGATAATCAGCAGCAGCAGGGTCTGGTACAGAAAGGGCGAAATGTAGAGCGAAAAGAATACGAAGGCCAGGGCAAACGCCAGGGGCGGTGTGGCGTATCCGAGATACGCGGTACGTTCCAGCAGATTGGTCAACTTGCCCTTGTACCGGACGCCGATGTAGGAGATCGGAACGGCCATCAGGGTTGTGAGCAGAGCGGCGGGTGCCGAAGCGCGGACCGAATTCCAGAACGTCGACAGCAGTTCGTCCGACAGGGCGGGCAGCGAGGTCTGGTTCATCCAAAACAGTATGGAGGAGAGCGGCAAAAGCACACCCCCCAAGAAAAACAGGGTCACGAAGGAGTAGGCCGGTATTGTCCAGGGACCGAGATCCAAAAATTTTCGTTCCCGGCTGGAACCGCGCCCCAGGCGGTGGAAGATCGCCCTGCGCAAGAGCCGGTACTCGAGAACGAGGGCAGCGGCCGTCAGGGCCAGCAGCATCAGGGCCAGCCATGCGGCGTAGATGCGATCGTAGGCGGCCACGTACTGCAGGTAGAGCGCGTAGCTGAACGTCTCAAACCGCATCAGCGAAACCGTTCCGAAGTCTCCGAATACGTGCAGGCTGACCAGCAGAAAACCGGCCGAGAAGGCCGGTTTCAGCTGGGGCAGTATAACCTTGAAAAACGTCGATCGGGCGTTGTGTCCCAGCGAACGGGCCGCTTCCTCGATCGACTGGTCCATGCCCAGCAGCGCCGTGCGCAGGTTCAGGTAGAGGTAGGGAAACGTACAGATGCTCAGTACCAGCAGCGACCCCCAGAAACCGCTCGGACGCGCTACCATGATACCGAACCATTCATTCAGCGTGCCGTTGTAGCCGCCCAGTCCCATAAACGCGTAGGCCATCACATATCCCGGCATGGCCAGCGGTATCACGCCCAGCAGGGTGATGAATTTCCGCGCCCGGACGTCGCACCGGGCGGAAAGGTAGGCAAGGGGCAGCGCCAGGAATGTGCCCAGAACCAGGACACCGCCGGTCAGCAACAGCGTATTGCCGAGCAGCCGCAGATTCCGCATTCTGAAAATGATATCCGCCAGCGT